>CAJWMA010000015.1 GCA_913042995.1 uncultured bacterium
CGGTGATGTCGTGGATATGCACCGTCTGGTGCTCGACGTTGCACGACCAGATCTCCTTCTGGTCGGGGCGAATCGCCAGGCCGTGGCAGCGGCTCGACTTGCCGGCGTATTTCTCGGGGATCTTGTGTTCGATGCGGGCGACCACCTTGCGCTGGGCGATATCGGCGACCTCGAAACCGATCAATCCATCGATGTTCTGGAAGTAACGCTTGTTGTCAGCCGAGAGGGCGGGCGGCCTGACCGAGTGCGAAAACGGGATGTGCCCGACGACCTTGTGTCCCGCCTTGACATCGACGATGGTGACCCGCTTCGGATTCCCCATTGGCGAGAGATACATCCACCGGCCGTCCCGGGACGCCTGGGTATTGTGCGGTCTCCCGCCGGTCTTGATCTTTGTCACCACCTTGCGGCTCTCCCCATCGATCACCCAGTAATGACCATCATTGCAGGGCACATAGACCCACTTGCCATCGGGGGTACAGGCCAGCTGGTTGGGCTTGGGACCGATGTCCAGGCGATGCTCGACCTCGTAGGTGCGCGGATTGACCCAGACCAGTTCGCCGCGGGGTTTCTTGAACGCCTCGATCGCGATGTAGACGACACTTGCGTCATCGGGGGCAGCGATGCCATGAGGCTCCGGCCCGACAACGATTCTCTTGATCACCTTGTTGCTGCCGACCTCGACAACATGAACATCATCTCCGTAGGCATTGGTCTGCCAGAGATACTGCTTCCCGGCGGCGGGCGCGGCCTGCATGGAGAGAATCAAAACGGCGAGACACATCAGGCCCTGAACTCGGTATACCTGCACGGGCTTCCTCCTTATTTCGCGGCAATTCAATCAGATGGTCCCAGCCAGTCTACTACATGGCCGCTGAAAATCGCCCGCGGTATTTCCCCTGCCTCCCGCGATGCGTAAAGAGGCGGCTCAATCCCTCTGCCTTCGCGCGCGCCTGCGGTCCCAGTAGTCACGTTCAATAGGCGCGTCACCGACATTAACTGGATTCACATCATCAGCCAGGGCCCGCCTTCTGCGTTCAGCGAGCACCTTCGCCCGGATCCCCGATCTCTTCTGGTAGATCTTGAGCAAAGCGGCTCGCCTCTCCTGGATCCTGAATACGGAGACGTCCGTTGTGCGAAACTCCGCCAGGAGAGCCTCCCTCTCGACCGCGCCAAGCTCCTCCGCGCTGTAGACCCTGATGCTGGCCAGGCGCAGCGCCTCGATCCTGTCGTAGAGCTCCCCCTTAGACTCCTGGCACGAACCAAGCAATACCATGGCGAGAAACAGGAAGAGTGCCGAGCAGCGATGGATAGCGGGGGAGCTCATCTTCGCGCGAAGGCGTCGATCTTTTCCATGGGATCGGGGCCGCCGTTGAGGGCGTGGTTCTCACAGGTCTCGTAGATTTCCTTCAGCTCATCGTAGAGCGCCACCAATTCCGGCTCAGGAGCGATCCTGCTCTCGGCGACAGGCTCAGCGAAACCCGCGATCACCTCCTCCCAGGAGCTCGAACCTCGAGTCTCCATCTCCGCGGCATGGTACGCGCGCAGGGCGGCCCCCAGGGCTGCGGAATTGCCGACCTCGAACTGGTAGACCGCCGCGTCGAAGACCTGCGCCATGATATGAAGAATCTCCTTATTGCACGCCGCGCCGCCGGTCGCATAGATCGATTCGGGCTTGACCCCCATCCAGCGGGAGTGAATCGCCATCGTCATCATCTGAGCCTCAACAACGGCCCGGACGTTCGCCGGCCCCTCATCCTCGCTGAGGCCATAGCGCCGGGCGCCCGGCTCCTGGACATTCGGCGTGATCTCCGGCTCAAACCAGGGCAACAGGATCGCCCCGCCATTTCCCGGCGGGGTCTCCCTCAGCGCGGCGGAGAAACCATTCCAATCCAGACCCGAGGCCTTGCAGATCTTCTCCCGCGCCAGGGAACCGTTCTTGAAACAGATCAGGCTCATATAGTCTCCCGTGGGAGCCCCAAAGGTATGTCCTTCCATCGCCGGGTCAACCCTGGGCTCGGGGAGATAACCAAAGAGCGTGTCGCTGGTGCCAAGCGAGATCGCCAGTCGGCCTGGCTTGACGAGACCCACCCCAACCAGGCTGCAGGGGTTGTCACCGGACCAGCAAACCACCCGGGTCGCGGGCGAGAAGCCGTAGCGTTCAACCCAGTAATTCGACAGCGATCCTATGATGGACCAGGATTCTTCAATCGCGGGCAGCTTTCCTGACAGTCCTGGAGCCGTAGCCTCCAGGGCCGCCGGCGCCCAGTCCTTTTCACGCAGGTTCATCAGGTTCATCCCCGCCCCATCTCCCGGATCTATGGGAGCATCGGTGCCCGCCAGCAGGGTGGCCATGAAGGAGCTCACCAGGTGGATGCGACTAGTCGCATCGTAGCCCTCGGGATCCTCCTGGTGAAATTTCCTGATCTGCGGACCCGTAAAACGCTCAAAGGCCTTCGAGCCTGTCAGGCTGGCAAGCTCGCCAGAGCCGCCCACCGCGGCCGTGATGGCCTCGCACTCCGACAAGGTGCTCGAATCCATCCAGATCGGGGAGGTGGGCCGGGAAAAGATGCCCTCGAGCTGGCCAACCAGCTCCCTGGCCGGATCAAGAGAGCTGAGGCGCGGGTCGGCCTCGGAGTTGAAATAGACGCTGCCATGCTGCTGGCCGGAACCGGCGATCGCCCGCAGCTTATCGAGCGGAAACTGTCCCTCTGCGGCAAACACGGCAAAGAGCCGATCAAGCGCCTCCGCCCACATCACCGGGTTTGAATGCGCCACCAGGGGATCTGAATGCGTGAGCACGCCATTTCGGCAACCGTAGGAAGCCAGCTCCTCATCAAACCGGATAGAGCGCTGGTCCAGAACCCTTCGTTCATCTCCATCGATCTCGATGACCACCGCCGTCAGGCTCTGGGTGCTTGAATCCAGCCCCATGTAAATCGCCATACCGCCGCCTCCACTGGTAAATTTCCTCAGGAAATTAGAGTCGATGCTCCTCGAGTAGACACGCCCTCTATCGCAAGGTCGACAATTCTCGACAATCGAGGGGCGCCGCGTTCAGCTGTCGCCCGGCCTCGCTCAACTCTCCTCCCATCCATAGCGAATAAAAACCTCCCTGTTAAGCTCCAGGAAATCCGGCGCCCAACGATACTCTCTCAGAAGCTCCCTGCGGGGCGCTCCAAGGATCACGGTCGACGCGAACATCGCCTCTACGCTTGCCAGGCCGCCTCCCGGATCCTCAAAAAGCTTCGAGTGCCGCGGGTAGGCCGTCCTGAAATCTCCGGGGAGAGAACGCCTGTGAAGCTCCGGGGCGCTCTCGAAGCACAGCCTCCGGCCCAGCGGAGCCAGCCGGACCCAGGTCGCATCCAGAAGGATTAGCCGTCCTTCGCCATCGCCAAGCAGCTCGGCATCCGCAGGAACCAGCTCGGGAGCATCAACCTCCAGGAGAATCCCGGAAGGTACCTCCACGAGCTCCTCACCCGGAGTCGGCATACCGAGACGCATAATCTCCAGCCCCTCGGTGCCTTCGAGCGGGTGAACCGTACATTTACGACGGTTCTCCTTGTAATCCTGGATCACAAGAAAATCGACCCGCGCCCCCGCAGTATCAGCCGCCAGCTGTTCTTCTTCGCCCGGAGAGGGCCTTGTATCTTCCATCTGAGTTCAACCAGCGCGCTCAGGCCTTCGCCGCGATGAGCTTGTCCAGCTCTTCCCTGAGCCGGCCAAGAACCTCGTCATAGGTATAAGCGCCCAGGGGCTCATCCTTGCGTTTAAGATTTACGGTGCGCGGCCCGCACCAGAGTCCCAGGTCGGCATCGTCCGTCTCGCCGGGACCATTCACTCGGCAACCCATGACGGCGATGGTCAGGTCGTGCTCGTTGGCGTAGGCCGTCATCTCCGTGACCTCCTTGGCGAGATCGATGAAGGCCATGTTCTCAACCCGTGAACAGCTCGGGCAGGCGATGATATTCAACCCCTCGCCCCAGTGCTCCGGAACTGCGCGAATCCGGCCGGCGCGAATATCCTCGATGATCTTGTGACCGGCCTCGACCTCCTCCGCCTTGCGATCGTTCGGAAGCGTCAGCGACACCCTGATCGTGTCCCCGATACCGACCGTGATCAGCTGGTCAAAGGCGATCCGGGTCTTGATGATTCCATCTGGCGGCAGGCCGGCCTCGGTCACCCCCAGGTGCAGGGGAACATCGGGGCGCTCCTCGGCAAAGAGCCGGTTTGCCCGCACAACCTTCTCAGGTTCGGAATCCTTCAGCGAAACCACGTAACGGGTAAAGTCAATGTCATCGAGGTAGGCGCAGTGGTCAACAGCGCAGCGCACCATGGCCTCAATCCCATCATCCGGGTATTTCTCCTTATAGGCGGGATCTACAGAACCGCAATTCACCCCCACCCGCAACGCGCAGTCATTCTCCCCGGCCACCGAGGCGATGAAGGCCACCTTGTCGCGAACCGGCTTGTTCTTCTCCACGTGGTAGAGATGGCCCGGATTGTAGCGAACCTTGTCCACGCTCGGAGCGACCTCGGTCACGAGGCGATAGTTCTCCTGCAGATCGACGACAAGATTGGCATCCGTCTCCTTCCGTATCTCCGCAAGCGCCCTGGCATCTTTCTTATTGTCACAGGCGACGCGAACGATATCCGCTCCCGCCCCCAGCATGTCCGCGATCTGAGAGAGCGTCTCCTCAATCTCCTGGGTATGTGTCGCGGTCATCGTCTGCACGGGAATATCGTGCTCCCGGCCGATCATGGCCGAGCCGACACGCACCGAGCGGGTTGGATTGCGTTGAATTTCTTTCGACATAGATGGTATCCAATCCTCGGCCGGGACCGTAAAAACAGGGTCTCAAACGAACGATTCCCGACACGACGAAGGACCCATTGTATTCAGCCTGAGCACATCGGTCAACGAATCCGCCTTGACCACCTGTTCTGAATCCCGCTCACTGCTCGATCTTACCGGCACCTTTCTCTATGCTTTCCTGTCTATGATCCGTCACACAACCGACCTGAGAACTCTGCTGCCGCTGGCGCTCTGGCTGCTCTGCCATGCGCCGGGTCCCGCCCGGGCGCAGGAGCCCCCGGGTGTGACCATCGGATCCGTGGAATTCCCGGGACGAACCTGGGTCCCCTACCGCAAGCTGCTCGAGGCGAGCGGGTTGAAGCCCGGAGATAAATGGGGTCCGGAATCCGGCAGCAGGGCGCTGGAGGGTCTGCTGAAGCTCGAGTTCATCGAAAAGGTCGAGCCGCCGACCATCGTCTCCGTACCCGGCAAGGCCCCGGCCATCAGAATCACCATCACCGAATACCCCCTCCTTGAAACGATCGAGATCACCGGCAGCGAGGCGCTTTCCAGGCGTTCACTGAAAGATTCCCTTCCGCGCAAGGAAGGCTCGCCCTTCAGAGGAGAAGACCTCGAGCTCGCCAGGGAGGCCCTCAGACGAACCTACCAGGAAGATGGCTTTCTCTTCGTCCAGGTGGACGCGGCGCTGCAAACTCCCGGGCCGGGCCGAGTGAAGCTCCTGCTCGACATCGAGGAGGGGCTCCGGGCGAGCATACGGGATGTGTTCATCATCGGAAACTCGGAGCTGACCCGAGATGAGATTATCGAGATCAGCGGGCTGCGCCCCGAGCGTCTCTTCGGCGCCGTGGACAGGGGCTATTTTGTCCCCCACCAGCTCGATAGATCGCTCGACACGCTGAGAAACTACTATCGCTCGAGGGGAAACCTCGACGTGAAGATTGGCCTCGATGACATCTCCATCAACCCCTCCCTCCGAGACGTCACAATCTCGCTGGAGATCAGGGAAGGCGCCCGCTACCGGCTCCAGGAAATTCGCCTGGAGGGGAACCAGGTCTTCGGCGATTCCCTGCTCCTGCAGACCCTCTCCTTCGAGGCCGGAGCCTTCTACTCCGGCGCAAAGGTCGAAAAGCTGCGTCGGACCCTTGTGAGACTCTACCAGGAACGCTCCGACCGCATTCCGCAGGTAGACGTCCGGCTCCTCTATACCGGAGAGAATGACATAACCATCGTCTTCCAGATCGATGAGCGGGAACACCTCTTTGTCGACAAGGTCGTGATCCGGGGCAACACCAGGACTCTTGACCGAGTCATCCGCAGACACTCGAAACTTGTCAGCGGAGCTCCGCTCAGCCTGCTCGCCATGGATGAGACGATGGACCGCCTGCGGTCGTCGGGCCATTTCGATGATGTCTCCTTCAGCGTAGATGAATCGACGTCGCCGGAGCTGCGAAACGTCCAGATCAACGTCAAGGAAAAGGAGGCCGTCGGACGCTGGGACCTGGGAGGCGGCGCATCGAGCGGAGAGGGAGAGGTCGGCTACTTCAGGCTCGAGCATACGAATTTCGATCTCTTCGCCTTGCCTCGAAGCCTGACGGACTGGTCAGACGCCTTCGTGGGCGGAGGGCAGTCCGTCTCTGCCGAGATCGTCCCCGGAAACGTCGAGAGCCAGTACATGTTCGGCTTCCACGAACCCTACCTCTTCTCCAGCGACCGGACCTTCACCCTGCGCGCAGGCTCGCAAAAATTCTATCGGGGCGCCTACGAAGAGAGCCGGGTGAAGACGGAGCCCGAAGCACGGCAATATCTCGACAGCGACCACCGCCTCTCTCTCGCCCTCGCCTGGCGCCTCGATGACGTCAGCCTCGGCGGCATCAGCGCCTCGGCTCCGGCGACCATCGCAGCGGCCCCCGACAGCATCCTGCTCAGCTATCCGCGGCTCTCGCTTCGCTACGCCGAACTCGAAAACAACATCTACGGAGGGCCGAAGGGAATACTGGCTGAGCTGAAGTTCGATGCTGCGGGATCCGCCACCGGCTCCGACATCGAGTTCTTCCGGGGAAGCGCCTCGGCCGATTACTACAGGCCTCTCTTTGACCGCTACGCCGATCTCAGGCATCTCCTGCACGTTGGAGTCGAGGCCGGCTGGATCGGTGCTGGATCAGACGGGGTGCCATTCTACGAAAACTACTTCCTTGGAGGGCCGCGCAGCTTTCGCGGCTTTGAATACCGCGAGGTCGGCCCCCACGAACAGGGAGAACCACTTGGAGGAGAAGCCCTGCTCAGGGGAACCATCGAATATTCCGCGCCGCTGTTTTTCCGTGAGCTCAGGGCTATCGCCCTCTTTGACTGGGGACTGCTCGAGAATGATCCCGACGACTTCTCCAGCGGACGACTCCGGGCCGCGGCCGGCGGAGGTCTCCAGTTCCGATTTCCTTTCCTCGGACAGGTCGTCCCCATCAACCTCTACTGGGCCAAGCCCCTCACGAAGCAGGACGGAGACCGGCCCGAGGTCTTTTCCTTCTCCATCGGCTACGCCTTCTGACAAGGCCCCTGGCTCCTCCGGGCTTGCAGCCGCCGCCTCCAGGACTCCTAATACATTCCATGACCCGTCAGACGGCGAATATCATCATCTACCGCCAGGGCTCCGAGCTGCAGGTTTTCCTCGTTACGAGATCCAGCGAGATGAACTTCCTCGGCGGCTATCTCGCCTTCGCCGGAGGCAAGATCGAACCCGGCGACGAGGCCATCCCGCTCGCTGAAGAGCTCAGCTCCGGCCAGGCCGAGACGCTGGGCTGCGCCGTACGGGAGCTCTTCGAAGAGACCGGTATCCTGGCGACCTGCGGCGGCGCTCCGGAGGAGGAGGAACTCAGGAGGCTGCGCCTCGAGATGCTTGCCGACGGCGACGCAGGAGAGTTCTTCTCCAGGCTGCGAACCTCAGGCGCCAACCTCGAGCCCGGCACCTTTGTGGAGGCGGTTCGGCTGGTCACGCCCCGGTTCTCCCGGCGACGCTTTTCGAGCACCTTCTTCCTGTTTGAGACCGACAAGGAACCGGAGATCCTTCCCGGCGAGCTTGCCGGCGGGGGATGGTGGACGCCGGCTGCGGCCATCGAGGCCTGGCGTCGGGGAGAGCTCCTCCTCGCCCCGCCCGTGATTGTCATCCTCCGCCAGCTGGCGGGCGGCCTCGACGCTTCAACGCTCGAATCAATGCGGAGCAGCCCCAGTCAATTCGAGGGCTCGGGCCTCGCCATTCCCTGGGGGCCCGGTATCGAGCTCCTGCCTTTCCACTGCCCGCCGCTGCCGCCAACGTTGCCTTCAAGTACCTTCCTGGTCGGCTCACGAAGGTTCATCATCATCGACCCCTCGCCAACAGGAGAGAAGGAGCAGGCCCATCTCCTGGCGGCAATCGAAAACCGACTGGCCGGCGGCGACCAACCCGAGGCCATCGTCCTCAGCCACCATCACGCCGATCACGTTGGCGCCGTCGATGCGGTACAGGAGCGCTGGGGCCTGCCCTGCTGGGGCCACAGAAGAACCAGCGAACTGCTGGAGAGGAGCTTCGACAGGGAACTCGACGAGGGCGACCTCATCGAGCTGGGAGAAAGCCCGGACGGCGAATCCGGCTGGAACCTTCGCTGTCTCTTTACCCCGGGGCATGCAGAGGGTCATCTCGCCTTCTTCGACCAACGCCATCAGGCCCTTCTTGCAGGCGACCTGCTCTCGACCCTCGTCAGCATGTATGTCGGCTCTCCAGGCGGCCACCTCGAGAGCTATTTCAAATCGCTGGAGAAAATCCGGCGCCTCGACATCAACCTGCTCTATCCTTCCCACGGCATGCCGACCACCGAAGCCCGAAGCCTGATCAATAAGACCATCCAACACCGCAAAAAAAGAATTGAGCAGGTCCGGGACAAGCTGGCTGAAGGCCTCGGCGAAGTGCGTGAGCTCTCCCGTGAAATCTACCACGATCAGGCCGAATCCAGGCTGCGACCCCTCTACGAGCGAACCACACGGGCGGCGCTCGAATACCTTGTCGAGCAAGGCAGGGCGCGGGAGCTCGCAGAGGACCGCTACGAGATCACGCCGGGTCCGCGGATCGAGCCGCCGACAGGGAACGGAAGCTGAACCATACCGCGAGCAGGAGCAGCAGCACCTTGGCCAGCTCCAGGCTCGTATAGATGCCGTGCAATCCATTGAAGCGTTCCAGCGCGGCCGGGGGAGGATCTCGCGGAACGAAATCCAGGGAACGCCCCAGCGTGGTAATCTCCGGCGCCAGCCAGAAAGTCAGCACAAGAACGAGCACGCCCGCTCCGCAGACCCCCAGGAGGGCTCCTCGAGAGCCCGCGCGCAACGCGCAAAACAAGGCGGCGGCGGCAAGCAGGAGCTGGCCTGCATTCCAGCTCGAAAAATTCTGCCTGTTCAGCTCCCCGGTAATGACCCAGGCTACGCTGGTTTTCTTCGCTGCGGCATCGCCGGGCTTGAAGCCGACCCTCGAAGCCAGCTGCTCATTTTCCACCACGGCCCTCTCGACTCCTGGAAAGGATGACCCTACCACCCACAGCAAGAGGAAGCTGGCCCCCAGCCAGGTCCCAAGAACCAGTGTCAGCGCCATCTTTCTCCTGGCGGCCATTTGCGGCTTCTCACTCAACCCCTAGCCCTCCACTCTGTCGTCTTCAGCAGTCGATGCGCCGTGCGCCTCGGTAGCCGAGTCCGGCAGCAGGTGTCCCATCTTGTCGCGCTTCGTGCGCATATAGGCCTCACTGTGCTCATTGGCCGGGGCGATGATCGGCTCCTGGCTGACAACCTCAAGGTTGTAGCCATAGTAGATAAAGGCATCCTGTTTCTTGGGATTGTTGGTCAGCAGGCGAACCTTCCTGAGCCCCAGGTCCTTCAGGATCTGGATCCCTACTCCGTAATCGCGCATGTCGGCTCTGTAGCCAAGCGCCAGGTTCGCCTCCACCGTATCAAGCCCCTCATCCTGCAGCGCGTAGGCCTTGAGCTTTTCCAGCAAACCGATGCCTCTCCCCTCCTGCGGCAGGTAGACCACCGCGCCAACGCCTTCCCCGGCGATCCGGGCAAGCGCCCCTCGCAGCTGTCCGCCACAGTCGCAGCGCAGAGAATCAAGCACCTCACCGGTAAAACACGACGAATGAACTCGAACCAGGGGAGCCTCCACGCTATGAAGGTCGCCCTTGAGAATGACGATCGGCTCGCTGGAATCGAAATGAACCTTGTAGCCGTAGACCGTCAGCTCGCCGAAATCATCCGTGGGAAGATTCGTCTCGACGACCCGATCCACCAGCGTCTCGGTACGGCGGCGATAGCGGATCAGCTCTTCGATACTGACGATAGGGGTTCCGCTATCCCTGGCGATCTCGAAGAGACGTTCTCCCCGAGCCATCTGCCCATCCTCATCGAGAATTTCAATGAGGGCTCCAACCGGCGTCAGCCCGGCCAGCCGAACGAGGTCGACAGCCGCCTCAGTATGCCCCGCGCGGTGCAGGACACCGCCCTCGTGCGCGACCAGCGGGTAGATATGTCCTGGACGAGCAAGCTCCCCCGGGGTGGTCTCCTCGGCTGCGAGAGCCCGGATCGTATCACAACGTTCTGATGCCGAGACTCCGGACCTGAGAGTCGCCAGGTCAACGCTCACCGTGAAATTCGTATGGTGGAGAGCCGAGTTGGAATGGGCGGCGGGCTCCAGCTGCAGCGTCGCGGCCCTGTCCGGCGGCATCGGAACACAGAGCACCCCTCGCCCATCGCGCAGCATGAAATTAACCATCTCCGGGGTTATCTTCTCGGCGGCGCAGATAAAGTCGCCTTCATTCTCACGAGCCTCGTCATCGACGACGATCACCATCCCTCCGGCGGCGACCGTTTCGATGGCCTGCTCTATCGCTGCAAAACTATTCTCTGACAATAAACCTCTCCAGTAGACTTCCAAGCTCTCAGCATAACCCCCACCGGCAATCCTTCAAGCCGCCCGAAGGCGCCTATTGTAGCCATCGGGAAAAGAGAAACCCCGATTATTTCATCCCCCGAAGGTGCCAGTAACAGAAAATCTCGCCCCGACGCCGCAACGGGGACAACAGCCCCGCCCCGCTGTCACCCGTACTCAAGGCGAAGAAAAACTTTCCGGAACAGGGTAGTATTTCCGCTGGCGGTCTCTCTTTCCCCAGCGGTTGTTCCGCCCGCCCCAGATGGTACCTGTCGATGCTCAAACACCTGCTCACTTCTCTCTCAACCTTCGTTACCCGCCAGCCATGGCTGACCGCCGGGCTCTACATGATCCTTGCCGTCGGAGCCGTCCCGGCCGTTCTGAAGATCGAGTTCAAGACCGACCAGAACGATCTCGTGGGTGCGGACCTGGAATACAATCGCAGGTACCTCGATTTCCTGGAAGAGTTCGGCGACCTCGAGTTCCTCTATGTCGTAATCGAGGTCGGGGAGGACCAGCAGGCCGCCCTGGCGGCCGCCCGCGAGATCAGGGAGCGGGTGGAGCAGCTTGACGAACACGTCGAGTGGGCTCTCGATCGCATACCGGCCGAAGCGATGCGCTACGGCATCCTTCACCGGGAAGATGAAGAGCTGGAAGTCCTGGCCGCGGCCCTGGCGGGAAACCGCGATCTTCTCGAAAAGCTCGGACAGACCGACCGCCTGGAGAGACTCTTCTCTTTCTTCGCAGGACTGCTTGATCCCGAGGAGGCCGGCAGACGCTTCGCTTCCGGAGAAGACCACCACATCGGGCCTGGCGCGGCGGACGGCGCCATCTCGCTGCTGGAGCATTCTCTCGCATCCACCCTCGCGGCCCTGGAAGGACGAGAGACCGAAAGCCTGGCCCGGCAACTCGAGGCTCAACAAGGCGGCTCGCTGCGCGAGCGCGGCTACCTGGCGACGGAAAATGAAAAATACCTGCTTGTCGAGATCCTGCCGAAAAAAGACACCGGCACCGTTGAGCTCATTCGTGAACCGCTGCTTGAGATCCGCAAGATCCTCAAGGAAGTGAAGGACGCCCACACCGAGGTCGAGCTGGGCCTGACCGGACGGCCCGTCCTCCAGGCGGACGAGATGATGACTACCGACAAGGACATGAAAAGAGCCACCCTGGCGGCCCTGGTTGGTGTTTTCGCTCTCTTCGTCATCTTCTTCAGGCGTCTTGGCAGGCCTCTCCTCTGCATCCTGACCCTGTCCATCGCCATCCTCCTGACCTTCGCGCTGACGGCCCTGACCATCGGCTATCTCACGCTGCTGTCCATCGTCTTCGCGGCCATGCTCGTTGGACTTGGAATCGACTTTGGAATCCACTTCATAGCCCGCTACCAGGAAGAGCTCGAGCGTGAAGGTGACGTTGAGGCGGCTGTTCGCAATACCATCGGGACGACCGGAAGAGCGATCGTCATCGGCGGGATCACGACCGCGGCGGCCTTCTACATGACCCTCTTCGTCGACTTCAAGGGCCTCCGGGAGCTCGGATTCATCGCCGGCAGCGGGGTCCTGATCTGTCTCTTCAGCATGATCACCCTCCTGCCGGCGCTGATCATTCTCTTCGATAGCCGTGCGGGAAGAAAGGTCTCCGCCCGGACGATCCGCGTACCGTTGCTCGAGCTGGCCGGCAGCCGCCCCCTGCCGATCATCACCATCGCGGGCGTCATGACGGGAGCCGGCCTCTTCTGTCTCGCGGGCCTTCCCTACAATCCGAACCTGCTCGAACTACAGGACCAGGATCTCGAGTCCGTCCAGTATGAACGCCTGCTGATCGAAAATTCCGATTTCTCCACCTGGTACGCCGCCTTTATCGCGGCTGACATCGAGGAAGCCCGCCGCAAGCAACAGAGCATCGAGGCCCTCGACAAAGAAATCATTGCCAGGACCGAGAGCGTCCTTGATTATCTTCCCGAGCGGCAGCTCGAAAAGCTCGAGCGGCTCAAGACCGCGCGCTCGGCCCTCGCCGGGATCGTGATCCCCGCCGCCGCGGAAAAAGTCGATGTGAAGAAGCTGGGCGGCGCCCTGGAGCTGCTCCAGGGCAACCTCTTTGACCTGGCCGACATCGTCTCCCAGGCCAACGAAGAAGAGGGGCGCCGATTCGCCGCGCGTCTCCTTGCCGCGGCCGACCTCGCCGGAGAGCTCGCCGAGCTCCTGGATGGAGGCCCGGCTGAAAAAATTGCCCGGCTCTCGCCCTTCCAGCGGGACTGGATTACCGAGGTGAACGGATTGCTCAGCTCCCTCCAGGCCGCGGTCATTGAGACGACGCCCATCTCGCCAGCCAACCTGCCCGACATTCTCAGAAGCCGCCTTGTTTCCCGCGACGGCGGCGAGTTCATCGTTTACGCCTACGCCAACGGCGACCTGTGGCAGGAGGAAACGATGCGGCGCTTTATCCGGGAGATGCGGCGCATCGATCCCGAGGTGACGGGCGCCCCGGTACAGGTCTACGAGTCGGCCGGCCGCATGCGTGAAGGCTTTGAAAAGGCGGCGCTCTATTCCCTCGGAGTCGTCTTCCTGTTCCTGCTGGCCGAGCTGCGCAGCCTTCGGCTGACCCTCCTGGCCATGGTTCCGCTGTTGGTTGGCCTCCTCTGGCTGCTCGAAGCCCTGCCGTTGCTGGAGCTTGATTTCAACCTGGCTAATTTCTTCGCCCTGCCCATCCTCATCGGCTGCGGAGTCGACGGTGGAGTCCACATCATCCATCGTTTCAGGGAATCCGGTTCTGTTCTCGCGGTCGGCAGGACAACTGCGGCGGCCGTCACCCTGTCTTTCCTGACCACCATGATTGGTTTTGGCGCCATGGCGACGGCGAGCCATCGAGGAGTGGCAAGCCTCGGCCTGATGATGATCATCGGACTGCTCTGTATTCTCGCGGCGACGGTTGTCCTGCTGCCAGCGCTGCTGAAACTCATCGAGCGGAAGTAGCCGCTTCATCCGGTCCATAGAATTTGCGTCGTCGGACCAGCCGTGTTTGAATAACGACTGGCTTTCATATTCACGGGTGCCAGACCATGCTCCAGCGACGCGGTATTCTCCTTCTTTCCCTGTTTTTTTCGCCGTTCCCTGAAAAATGCCGGGGTGCTGATGTCCCCCCCAGCCTGGCTATTATCCAGCCGGGAAGACCCGGTTCCCCAAAAGCGGCTGAAGGTTTTCTCGCCCGGCTTGGTGAATACCTGGCCTCCCAGACCAGGCTTGCCAGGCCCACTCTCAGCTACCAGAACACGCCGAAGGAGGCGCTGGTCGCCCTGGAGAAAAAAAATCCTGATCTTGGAATTGTCAGCCTAGGCTTTTACCTCGAACATCGTGAGCGGTTTGGACTCAAGGCGGTCCTGGAAGCGTATCCACTTAGAAAATATGTGCTTGTGGCATCCGAGGGAGAGGTAAAAACAGCAGCGGACCTCGATGGCAAGCTGGTTATGGGCGGCCCCCTCTACGAACCGAAATTCGTTCGCCGGATTCTTTTCCCAAAGGCTGAAAAGACGGCCGCAAGCCTCGCTGGCTGGCAAGGATCCTCAGCCTGGATCCCTAAACCCACCACCCGGGTATCCTCAGCGCTCTACCAGCTCGGAAAAAACAGGATCAGGGCCGTACTTCTTTACGACAGCCAGTACGAATCGATGAAAAATCTCGGAAGACTGAAAAAAGTGGAGAAAGTCATCGAATCGTCCTATTATCCTCCTGCTGTCATAGTTGCTTTCAGAGGAGCATTAAAATCAGCAGCGGCTGTAAGTGAAGAGCAGCGCCTGCTGATAACCGCCTTGGAAAAGATTTCTACGGTAAAAGATGCCGGTGGGATTCTGCAGCAGATGGGCTGTAAAGAATTTCGCCGTGTCCGGTCCGGGTGGTTGAGTGAAGTAGAAAAAAAGTACCATTTTGAAAGGGGAGAGAAGAGTGAAGAAAAATAGAGCTGAATCCGTTGTCCTTGGTCTGTTCTGCGTCGCCCTGGTTTTCCTGGTGGCGGGCTGTTCATCCTACGAAGCTATGCAGGTCTCGGGAACGGAACCGGAGGCGAAACTGAATGACGTCCTGTTGCCAGCCGCCGTTCTTGAAGAAAGAATCGGAGAGATTGACAAGAGCTACGAGGAACCCCGAACGGTATACAGGGTCTCCCACTCCCTCGGCACCTCGAAAGATTCGGTATCTTCCGGTAATGGTTATCAGTCGCTCTGGCGAGGCGTAAGGGCCTGTTCATGGCTTGCCTTGAACCATCAGACCCGGGAAGAAAAGAAAAAATACGCGCTCGAGGGCGTCTACCTTGGACGCGAAGCGAGACAAAAAACCTCGCTCCAGGCGGAGGCCTATTACTACTCAGCCATCTGCATTGGAGCCCTTCTCGATGCGGTGAAGGAACCTAGCACAAAACTCCTGCGGGAGATGAAGTATTGCCTGGAGGTTGCCCATGAGCTGGATGGATCCTATGACCATGGCGGCCCTGCCCGGGTGCTCGGTACCCTGATCGTCGAAGCGGCCGACTACGAATTTGTCGGGTATTCCGTTGGAAGCCTGGAGGAAGGCATCACGACCCTCGAGGCAGCCTGCGGCAAAGATCCCGTCTTCGGAGAAAACTGGCTCCTGCTGGCAAGGGCGCTGGCCAAGGCCGAAGAATACCAGCGGGCCCTGACGGCGATCGACAAGGTTTTTACCTGTGAGATACCTTCCGACTACAGCGTCGAGCACAAGGAGTGGCTCATCCAGGCCCAGAACCTGAAGTCCGGTATCGCGGTCAAGATCGATGACAGCGTTCCGGCCACCTCCTTCCAGCCGAAGTAACGCTGCAGGACAAAACAGCCGGGCCTGGTGGTCCTCCTGAATGCGCGACACACGCGCAGCGGGGGACCGCTCCCTTCGGTGAAGCCTACCTCAGCTCACCACCGACGATTCTCACCTCATCGTAGATCTCACGGGCCGCGGCCTGCAGCTCCGGGATGTCGGAGCATCCTTCGAACCTGCCGCGGTAGCGTCCTCGAAGACCGGCCAGGAGCTTGAGATCGCTCCGGACACGCGCCAGCAGAACGAGCAGGTAAATCAGCAGCAGGCCGAACAGCACCGCGCCGGCGGTTGCGACAGAGAGTGTCAATGCCCACCACGCGCCGGCGCTGATGCCGAGCGCCACCCCTGCCAGGCCGCAAAGCTTCGCCTGGCGGCCAAGTGCCAACTTAATACCGGCAAGGATCCGGCGATCGAGGACTTCCAGCCCAGCCTCCAATCTTACCCTGAGCGCCTCAGGCTGATCGGTCATGGAAAGGTCGACTCCCTCCCCACCCAGCAGTCGCTCCAGTTCGGGCGCGTTGAACTCTTCTCGCACACCGGGCGTACGCAGCATCCGAAGGTCCATTGGCTTGAGCTTCGATTCAGGCATCCTTGCCGACTCCTTCCAGCCTCCGCAGGGTTCCCGCAACAAACGCGGCCAGGCTGGCAGCCGCGAGCGCGCTGCGGCTCCTGAGCGCGTAAAGCCGGGGAAGGGCCCAGGGACGCCTTAAAAGCAGCTTAATAACGCCCAGCAACCGCGGACCGCCGTCCGGACCCGGGATGTTTTCAAGCCCCCGGGGCAACTCAAAAGCGGCCTCGTCAAATATCGCCCTGGCTGCGATACAGGGGATACCTCTCTCCCCGGCGATTTCAACAATGACGAAAGATTCCATGTCGACCGCGTCCGCGCCGTAACGTGAACCCAGCTTACGTTTTTCCTGCGCGGAGAATATGACATCCGGCACCGTCAATAGGGTGCCCCGATGGACGCTGGAATTCGGAACCGTAACGCCCACGAGCATCTCGAGCAGGTCCTGACCTGTAGGAAGGCTCCTCGGGTCAAGTCCGGGGCTGGCCGCCTCCAGAACCCTCTCGGCCAGGATGATATCTCCGCCACGAAGCCTCCCCGTAAGTCCACCGCCAAAGCCGGTCGCGAGAATGAGATCGGGTTGCCACTCGGCTAGCACCGCCTCGAGCTTCCCCCTGGCCCCAGCGGCGCCGACCCCTGTCAGGCAAAGCTGAACCCGGGCACCTTCAAGCGCTCCAGAGAGGTGGCCGCCCTGCGCGGACAGGGCTTCAGCATCTGTAAGCCGGGCCTCGAGACCTGACAACTCCTGGCGAACAGCCGCGGTCACAAGGACTCTCTTCATCACGGCGGCTCAATCCCGGCGCGCGGGCACAGGCTCAAGCGCTGCCTGGCGGCCCCGCTCTCCTTCGATGGCAGGGTCCCCCGCCGCCTGAACGGCATTCCTGTACATGCCAAGAGCGAAAAGGGGGAAGTAGAGACTGTACATGTGATACTTGAGATAGAAGACCTTCGGGAAGCCCGTTCCGGTCCAACACTTCTCGGTCCAGTCGCCATCGGCATCCTGGTGGTCGATGAGATACCTCACTCCCCGCTGAGCCTCGGGAGAGTCCGTCTCGCCGGCGGCGACAAGCCCCATCAAAGCCCATGCTGTCTGGGAGGCCGTGGTCTCTCCCTTGCCCGCGAAGGCGGTGTCATCGTAAGACCTACAGCTCTCTCCCCAGCCGCCATCCTCGTTCTGGTGATTTTTCAGGAAAGAGACAGCGTGACGAACATAGTCCTCATCGGGGTTGATGCCAACCGTCATCAGGCCCTTCAGCGCCTGCCAGGTACCGTAGATATAGTTAACCCCCCAGCGGCCGTACCAGGAACCGTTATCCTCCTGGGTGTCCTTCAGGTACCGAACTCCACGCCTGACCGCTTCATCTACCCTGGGGTCATCGAGACAACCCTGCGTACTCCCCAACATTTCCAATACGCGACCGGTTATGTCGGCGCAGGCCGGGTCCAGCATGGCGTTGTGGTCGGCATAGGGAATCTCGTTGAGAATCTTACGCTCAACATCCGCGTCAAAAGCCGCCCAACCTCCATTGGAACATTGGAGGCTTAAAACCCAGTTAATTCCCCGCGAGACAGCCTGCTCAAGCCCTTCAACCTCATCTACGTCAACACGATTCAGGGCCATCACCACAGCGGCGGTATCATCGATATCGGGGTAAAATTCGTTCCTGAACTGGAAAGGCCAGCCGCTGGCCTCGACATTTGGCACGCGCTTCTGCCAATCGCCCGGCCGTCTCACCTCTTTGGACAGGAGCCATCTGCCGGCCGCGGTCATATCCCGAAGATCGCCACAAACCCCGACCTCGCCGAGCGCGTTGAGGGCCAGGGCCGTATCCCAGACGGGGGACAGGCAGGGCTGAAGATGAAGCCCCCCTTCGTCTTCAACCTCCAGCTCTTCAAGTTTTTCGAGCCCCTCCAGGACCAGCGGATGGTCCGCCTCGTAGCCAAGGCAGCGAAGAGCCAGCACCGAATTGATCATCGAAGGAAAAATCGCCCCCAGCCCATCGGAGTCCTCCAGGCGAGTGACCATCCACTCCTCCGCCTTCTTAACGGCAAGACTTCGAAGAGGTTTGACCCTGGATCTCTCGAGTTTTTTCAGCACGAGGTCAATCGTCGTAAAGACCTTGCGCCAGCTGAAGATCGACTCGGTATACCGGTGAAAACGGGCGCCGCCCGCTTCGGCCTCCGCCGAAGCGGCGCTGTCTCCATTCGCGGCAGGGTCTTCATTTTCCGCGTGAAGCGACTCGCCGGCCTCGCGATCGTCGGCAACTAAAGACGGAAGAAGCTCGTTGATTGTCAGGCCGTTGGGATTCGAAAATCCCGTCCACTTCGCATAGAGAATCGACAGCGGAATGAGAATCGCGCGAGACCAGTAGGATATTTCGTAGATGTTGATGTAGAAAAACCGAGGCAGCAGAACCACCTCTGGCGGAATAGCTGGAACCCTATCCCAGGACTGCAGGTTCAGCATGGCAAGGTAGACCTTGGTGTAGCTGTTAACCTGGTCAATCCCTCCGAGCATCTGCACCGCCCGGCGAGCGTTGACCATCACTGCGTCATCTTCCTCGTAGCCTGCGATCTTCAAGGCGACATAGGCCTTGACGGTAGCGCTGATCTCGCCGGAACCACCCTCGTAGATATTCCAGCTTCCATCTTCGAGTTGATGGCGCGCGACAAAGGCAGCCAGCCTGGCGATCTTGTCGCGATGCCTCGTCCTGTCAAAAAGGTACAGGAAAAGAATATAGTCGGATTCCAGGGTCGAGTCCGCCTCCAGCTCTCCGCACCAGAAACCGTCGCCAGAGCCCTCTTCGCGCTGGAACTGGCTGAAGAGGCAGTCCCTTGACCGGTCGATGGCAGAATCAAGCCCGGCCATCGCAAGCCCGTTCATGGAGGTGTTACTGTCGGCGTGGCTGTCCAAGGTACCTGCCCCGTTTGACCGTTAAAAAAGAGAATTTCGATACGCTCCGGGAGTCTCCGCGCGTCGAAACCGAAATTCAGGCGGACAGCTTTTGTACCAGATCGAGCCGTATCTCGGCAAGCTCTTTCGACCACTGGCCAGCTCCACCCATCAGCGGATAAATCATTTAATTCCAAAGGCTTGCGCCTCGTGTCCAGGCGAACCCGGGGGAGAGAAACCAGGGGGGCGGCGAATCGATCGGAAACCCCGATATCGCTTTCATCCGCCCCTGACAGGGAATACCATGGGCGCTTTCCAGGTGCCGCCGCTCTCGCTGGAGAGCGACGGCGGGAAGAGGGAAGCCGGTGAAAAACCGGCGCGGCCCCCGCCACTGTAAGCGGATACCGCCCACCCCACGGCTCCAGGAGCCGTACATCCTTTCTCTGAAAGGAGCTGACCACTGACCCTGACGGCTGGGTCGGGAAGGTTCGGGAGGGAGGCTCGATCCGTAAGCCAGGAGACCTGCCCGGAAAAATGCCCTGTCTTCGGGGATGAAGAACAGCAGGGGAAACCGACAAAAGATTCCCGAATCAAGCCGGTCCGCCGGCTGAAATCGGCGATCCGCAAGCTGAAAGAATTCTTATGAGAGACTCTCTGATGGTCGTGCTGACGGGCATGGTCCTCACCCTGATCCATACAGGCCTTCTCAATGCGCAGGTAACCTATGAACTCGCCGATGGATTCGAAGCGGAGCAGCTCTTCAGCTACGATGCGGGCGCCCCCTTCACACTGCAACTCGGAGGACTCGCGTTCTCGCCCGAAGGGGAGCCTGTTGTCAGTGAGGGCGGAGAGATCCGGATTCACTGTAAAGACGGAGGCAGGGTCCTGGCCTCCTTTCAGCCGGCTGTTTTTGGATCCTTCCTGGTCATGGGACCTGGGGGTCTCAACGCCTGGTTCGGTGAAAGCTCGGAACAGAACATCTACAGGGTGCCTCTTGACGGAAGCGGCGCGCAGCTTGTCGACCGGGTCGGCTTCAACTTTGACATGGTCTTCGCCCCGCGAGCCGCCCGCCGGGAGATAGCCGGAAGAGGTTTCATCTCCGGCCTGGGAGCTTCTCCAGGCCACTCCGTGTGGCTCCTGGACGATGACCCGGAGGCTCCCAACGATGAGATTGTCGCCAACATCTCTCCATTCTCAGGCCCCATCACCTTTGACCCGGCCGGCAACCTCTACCTGGTGACCTCCGGCCTGACCGACAGCGAGACAGGGATGGCATCGGAGAAGCTCGTACGCTTCAGTCCCGCGCAGCTCGCCGCGGCGGTGGGCGAAGGAGCCCTCCAGCTCACCGATGGCGAGCTCCTCTGTACGGGAATGGGCGGCTATTACGACCTCGCCTGGCTTGACGACAAGCTCTACGCAACGAGCCTCGGCTTCCAGAGCGGCGTGGGATCTATCGACACCATCGATCCCGGGATGGCTTTTTCCAGGAACGCCTTCGCCCGCCTGTCCATCGGAACGGAGCCGGGAGGAGGCATGATCTACCTTGCCGCGAACGCCGGCAGCGAAAGCTTTGAGCCCGGAGCCGGGCAACGGGGAGGTTCCCTCCTGGCAAGCTACGGAAACTACGTCGATGCCTCGGGAGTCACTCGCTTTACCCCTGAGCTTCACTTCCTGCGAAGCGATGCCAATGGAGATGAGACCGTCAACCTGAGCGACGCGGTCTTCGTGATCGCCTATCTTTTCCTCGATGGCGAGCGCCCCCGAATCAACGAGGCCTCCGACATCAACGCCGATGGAGCCCTGGACCTCGCGGACCCCGTCTACCTCCTGAACTTCCTCTACAGGGGAGGGCCCCAACCCCCGGCTCCATTCCCCGGTGTCGGGGCGGAACCGCGCTGAACAGCCGGCGCGTCACAGGACAATCCGCTAAGGAAGTACGACCTCTGCAGAGGCGGATTCTGTTATGATCAGGATTCCTCGGAATTCTATACAGCAAAACAAGACAGGGAGATCCCGCAAGTGGACAACTCAAGACCCTTCGAACTCGAAAAGATGCAGGCTGAGCTCAAAGAGGCCGGCCTTGACGGCTGGCTCTTCTATGACTTCCGCGGCCTGGACCCCATCGCCCACAGCATCCTCCGCTTCGCCTCCGGCAAGATGGGTACTCGCAGGTGGTTCTTTTTCGTTCCGGCGGAAGGAGAACCCTCCAAGCTGGTCCATGCCATCGAGACCGCCGCCCTCGACCACCTGCCAGGCTCAAAAACCGTCTACGGCACGAGGCAGTCCCTCGATGCCGCGCTCCAGGAGATCCTCTCCGGAAGCTCCAGGGTGGCCATGAATTACGCCGCCGACAACCCCTACGTCTCCAGGGTCGATGCCGGAACCGTTGAAAAAGTGCGAAGCAAGGGGGTTGAGGTCGTTACCAGCGGCGAGCTCATCCAGATCTTCGAATCCGTCCTCAGCCCTGAACAGCTTGAGAGCCACCGCCGGGCAGGCGCCCACATTCGCGGCGTTGTTGACGAGGTCTTCGCTCTTGTAGGTGATACGCTGCGCGCTGGCAGGACCATCACCGAGCGTGACATCTGCGACTACGCCAACAAGAGTATCCGCGAAGGGGGCTTTGAAAATGACCACGACCCCATCGTCGGGGTGAACGAGCATGCCGCCGATCCCCACTTCGAGGTTCCAGCGGAAGATTCAGCCGAGGTCCGCCCCGGGGATCTGCTGCTCTTCGATGTCTGGGCCAGGGAGACAAAGCCCGGCTCGATCTACGCCGACATCACCTGGTGCGCCTTCATCGGCAGCGAACCCCCGGAAGAGATGCTCAAGGTATTCAGTGTCGTTCGGGACTCGCGCAAGGCCGCCTGCGAGCGAGCGCACGAGGCCTTCTCGAGCGGCGAAGAAATTCGCGGCTGCGATCTCGACCGCGTCACCCGCGGGGTGATCGCGGAGGCGGGATATGGAGAGTACTTTGTCCACCGCACCGGTCACAGCCTCCACGAGTGCATCCACGGCAATGGCGCGCACCTCGATGACTTCGAGACCTACGACGATCGCAAGCTGATCCCCGGAACCCTGTTCACGGTCGAGCCGGGCATCTACATGCCGGACAAGCGGATCGGTATCCGCAGCGAGGTTGATGTGTACCATACCGGGCAGGGCGCCGAGGTAACAGGTCCCCCTCACCAGGAGGAGCTGGTGCGCATCGAGATCTGAGCTCAGCCGCCAACTCAGGGGTTCTTCCCTGCCGGAGCGAGCTTTCCGGCCGTCTTCCTGTGCAGGGCCGCGAGATCGGCATCGCGCTCGCCCCAGTATTCGGCCTGGGCGAGCAGATCCCTGCGACAGCGAACACGACCCTCTCCCGCCTCCGGCGGCTCAGCTCCAAGCGCTTCGAGAAGCGACCTGATCTCCGCCCGGTCGAGGGCGCCCGGGTTTTCCAGGCGTGAGGGGCTCTTCGTTCCATCGAGCGCGAGAATTCTGCCAAGCCCGTCGCGAGGAGCGAAGGATCGCTGGTACCAGCGGTTGGCCGGATGCAAGGGGTCGTCATCGTATACCGTTGGAGCCGGCCAGCCCGCGACCTTGAGAACATCCCGGTCATCCGGAAGCTCGGGAGGAATCTCGCGACAACTGCCGATTGCGATGATGACGCCCACGAAGAGGACGCAGAGAACGAAAAGACGAAGGTACTTCTTCCGAGCTGAAGACATCAGAAACCTCCGGGAAGAGCGGAGAAAACGGACACCGCGCGCCACAAGACGAGACCCGCGGCAAGCAGGTACGCCAGGATCGGCAGGACCTTGACGACTGTTTCCAGCCGGGCGAGAGCGGCCTCACGCAGCTCGGTCCCGGATTTTACCAGGGCCTGGTCCATCGTCCCGGAGACATCGCCTGAGGCCAACCGAGAACGCAGCTCCAGGGGGATCCCCTTGATGCAACTGAGCCCCTCGGAGGCGCTGGCTCCGTCCGCGATCCGGGCGGCCATCTCCTTGAATTGCAGCGAGAGCCGATGCAGACCAGCGGCGGCGCTGACAAGCGGCAGGCCATCGGCATAACCCAGCCCGGCCTGCAGCAGGCGGCCGAGCAATTGCAGGGAACCGGCGAGGGCGTACTCCTGGGCGAGCCTGCCGAAAAGTGGAACAACGAGCACGGTGCGTTCGAAGAGCAGGCGCTGGCTCGAACCGCGCGGAAAAAACCGGTGACGGAACAACACCAGCAACAGGAGAGCCCCAAGCGGACCGAAGAAACAGGCCTGGATCAACAGGTACTCGCGGGTGCGCCCTTGAAAGACCAGGTAGAGAAACGGCAGCAAAAAAGCGAGACAGCAGATCAGCAGGGGATAGGCGAGCCTTAGCTGCAGGCGGCGGCGGGCATCGGCCAGGATGTTCTCCTCCGCGATGATATCGGCAAGAGTCTCATCGAGGCGGCCGGAGCTCTCGCCCGCATCGATAAGGGCGGCATGGGCCGGAGGCGTAGATGCCGGGAGGTCACCAAGAGCCTGGGCCAGCGTGGCGCCCGACTCGATCCGGGAGCGAAGCCCTCCTGCAAGAGCGGCGAGAGACCCCCTCCCATCTGTCTCCAATCCCTCCAGGGCATCTCTCAGCGGGATGCCCGCTTTGAGCCGCGTCTCGATCCCCTTGAGGAGCTCGTAGTAGGCGGAACTCAAGGGACCCGGTTACCGTTCACCGAACCAGTTGAATTCCGGCTGGGTCTCGATATCGCAGTCCCCCATGACCTTGGACTGGCAGGAAAGGCGCACCTTGTCCTCGTTACCGATCTTGAACCAGCTGACGGCGATACGAAAACGCTCCTTGAGCGTTTTGGGGGCGAGGTTCTCCATTCCCTTGGTGACGTGCACCCGGCACTCGCCGCAATGCCCAAGGCCGCGGCAGTTGAGATAGCGCTTCATGCCGGGATAGAGCTCGACCTCGTTGGCGATAGCCACATTGCGCAGCTTCTCGCCCTCTTCGCATTCAACGGTCTTCTTTTCCCGGGTAAACGTGATCTTAGGCATATCGATGAATCCACTACTGTCAAAAATTTGCCGCCCCCTGTGGAGCACTGCTGAATTTTAGGGGATGCCGCCAGACGATGCAATCAGGCCTCGGAAGGTTCATCCTCCCCATCGCCTGAATAACCAGGCTCGAGCTCGCCACGCTTCAGCATGCCGGTATATTCATCAAGATCGCGTTTTACCTTCCCGCTCAAAAGAAGCACTCCGAGAATATTGGGAAGGGCCATCCCGAGGATCATCAGATCGCTGAATTCCAGAATATTGGTAGCTGTAATGACCGAACCAAGGAAGGTAAAGACCAGGAAGAGGACGCGATACACCATCGAGGAGCCATCGCCAAACAGCCAGGCCCAGCAACGCTCACCGTAATACGACCAGGAGATCATCGTCGAGAAAGCGAAGAGGAAGACCGCGACCGCGAGAAGCATCGGAAACCATGGAATGCCTTTTTCGGGATGGCCCATCGCCGCGGAAGTCAGCGCGCCGCCCTGGTTGGTGTCGATAAGAACCTGGTTTGCGGGATTCGCACCCACATCGTAGGCGCCGGTAATGATGATCACCAGGGCCGTCATGGTGCAGACAACCACGGTGTCAATAAACGGCTCAAGGAGGGCCACGACACCTTCCTCCACCGGATGTTTCACCTTGGCCGCCGAGTGGGCGATGGCCGCTGATCCGATACCGGCTTCATTCGAAAAGACAGCGCGCTTGAGCCCGATCACCAAAACCCCCAGGAAACCGCCATAGCCAGCCGCGGGAGTGAAGGCGCTGTCGACGATCAGGACAATGGCGGCGGGGATATCACCAAAGTTATTACCGAGGATCACGAGGCAGGCAACAATGTAGATCCCACACATCAGCGGAACAATCTTCTCAGCAACTCGCGCGATGCTCCTGATTCCGCCGATGATGACCACCCCGCCCAACAAGGTCATGATCAATCCGTAGACCCATGGATAGTCTTCAAGCAATGGCACCACGGTCTTGATCATGCCGAGCGACTGCACCACCTGGAAGGTGTTACCCCCGCCAAATGATCCGCCAATGCAGAGGAGGCAGAAGAAAACAGCCAACACGGTGCCGAGGGGTTTCAGCCCGAGCTCTTTGAGTCCATCGGAGAGGTAATACATCGCCCCCCCCATGATCTTTCCATCGCTTCGAATCTGGCGGTATTTCTGACCGAGCGTACACTCGGTAAACTTGGCCGTCATGCCAAGCAGGCCAACCAGGATAATCCAGAAGGTAGCCCCGGGGCCGCCGGTACCGACGGCGATGGCTACTCCGGCGATGTTCCCAAGGCCAACGGTGGCCGAGAGCGCGGTGCTCAGCGCCTGGAAATGGCTGACCTCTCCCTCGCTATCTGGATCGTCATACTTTCCCCGAACCAGGTCGATGGCGTGGCGGAAGAGGCGGAAGTTGACGAACTTCATCCGCAAGGTAAAAACTATGGCCCCGAAGAGAAGCCAGGCCACCACGATTGGCATCTTTATGAAAGGGACCTCCCAGAACAGGACCGCTGCCAGGGGACCAACCACGTAGGCCCCGAAGAATTGGTCAATCTTTTCCTGGAAACCGGCTGGGGCTCCGTCTTCTTCCCCAGCCGCGGCTGGCTCTTCATCTTTATCCACCTCCGCGGGCGCGGCCTCATCGTCTACGGCGGCCCCTGTGTCCTTTTGCGCCTTCACGAGCGCGACATCACCTGCGGCGGGGCGCCCCGCATTCCCCTTCCCCTCG
>CAJWMA010000016.1 GCA_913042995.1 uncultured bacterium
AACGGGGCCTGGAACGGGGCCTGGAACGGGATCCCCGGTATTTCCGAATAAGCTTCATTGAAGCTCCCCTGCAACGCGGAACGCGAACAATTCTTTCCCGGCAGGCAGGGTCATTCTGGGGTCAGCGGCGGCTTTTGCAAACTACACACGGCGACCGCTCTTGCCACGAACGTAATGCCTGATACAATTCTCCTCCAAAGAGATGAAACAAGGCGGAGTAGCTCAGGCGGCTAGAGCGTCGGATTCATAACCCGAAGGTCGGCAGTTCGATTCTGCCCTCCGCTACCAGATTCGAGCCCGCCCGGCAGTCCGGGCGGGCTTTCTTGCTGGGTGGCTCAACATCCCGGCGATCCGCTAATAGGCTTGGTTTCAAACCAGGCTGGACTAAACTGGATTTCGTCATGCAAAGAACGGCCCTGTCAGGCCGGACGCCGGTTTTCCACCGCGGTACCCATGAAGCGACCAACGCGCAGATGAAACCAATGAAGATCCTCTATCGGCTTCTCTTGCTGCAATTGACAGGCGGCATCCTCCTGCTCGCCCCCCTACAGGCAAGTCCCCAGGCCGAGCAGGACGCCGAACGGGCGAGGAGCGGCCTGCAGGTCCTCTACGATTTCAACCTCTCAGCCGGGCCCGTGGTAAAAGATCGCTCAGGAGCGGGAAGGCCCATCGACCTGGCCATCAGCGGCTCCAGCGCCGTTCGCCGATCAGGCGGATCGCTCGAGGTCCGCAGCAAGACCCGGATCCAGTCGGGAAAAGAAGCCTCTCGCCTGGTCGAATCTGTCCGGAATTCAGGGGCTGTGTCCATCGAAGCGTGGATTCGTCCCTCGAAGACGACGCTCGACGGTCCGGCCCGTATCCTCACCCTCTCGCAGGATTCCACCAACCGCAACTTCACACTCGGCCAGGAAAGAGACCGCTACGTCCTGCGCCTGCGTACCACGAAGACCAGCTCCAACGGCCTGCCATCGCTGGACTCCAGCAACCGAAGCCTCACCCCCTCCGTAACTCATTTCGTCTATACGCGCACGCGTAGCGGACTGGCGCGGATCTACATCAACGGCAAGAAGAACGTCGAAAAAAACATCGGGGGCTCCCTTTCCAATTGGGATGGAGCCTATCGACTGGCGCTGGCCGATGAGCTCTCAGGGGGCCGCCCATGGCTGGGCACCTACTACCTGGTGGCGATCTACAACCGCGACCTCTCCCCAGCCGAGGTCGAACGGAATTTCAAGGCGGGACCGGGAGCGAAAGCCTCCCCGGCACTGGCCGCCAGACAGAAACTGACCGCAAGCGAAAAACTCTTTGATCAACACATCGCTCCGCTGCTGTCACGTCATTGTCTCGAATGCCACGATGCATCGACGAAAAAAGGAAAGCTGGACCTGTCAGCAAAGGACCCCGCCTTTAGCGGAGGTAAAAACGGAAAGGTCATCATCCCCGGCAAGTCCCTGGCGAGCTCCCTGTGGAAACTGGTCGAAAACGACAAGATGCCCAAAAAGCGCCCCTCGCTTTCAAAAGAAGAAAAGAAACAGCTTCGGGACTGGATTGACTCAGGGTCTGTCTGGGTGGGTGAGGAGATAGACCCCCTGGCCCATACCCGGGACAGACGCTCCGGGGGAACCTGGCTGCAGCGCCTGACAATTGATGAATATATCGAAACCGTGCGGGATTCCCTCGGGGTCGATGTGGCGGAGGAAGCCCGCAAGATCCTCCCAAGGGACCAGCGAGCGGATGGTTTCAGCAATACCGCCTACAACCTCACCGTCGACCTGAAACACGTCGAATCTTACGCAAAGCTCGCGCGGGTCATCGTCGAGAAGATGGACGTGGTGAAGTTCTCGACACGGTTCGCGAAGAAACAGAAACTGATTGACGACGATATGCGCGACCTGATTGCGAAGATGGGCAGATGGATCCTGCGCGGTCCGCTGCAGGAGCGCGAGGTCGTCTCCTATCGAGGAATCTCAACCACCGTCGCCAGCGCAGGGGGAGACTACAGGGAGTGCGTTGAGCTGATCATCGAGGCCATGCTCCAGTCGCCGCGTTTCATTTACCGGATCGAGAACCAGCGCGGAGATGGGCAGCTGTGGCCAGTTGGAGAGTACGAGCTCGCCTCCCGCCTGAGCTATATACTCTGGGGAAGTTCGCCCGACCAGGAGCTGCTGAAAGCCGCGGATGAGGGAAAACTTACGGACCGAAAAGTTCTCGGCGCCCAGGTTCAGCGGATGCTGAACAATCCCCGCGCCAGGAAACAATCGTCTCGCTTCATTGGAGAGTGGCTGAACCTCGACCGTCTCGACAATATGGCTCCATCTCGCAAGCTTTTCCCCGGATGGGAGCGGGAGCTCGCGGAGGACATGCGGAGAGAAACCCTGGCTTTCTTCGATGATGTGGTCTGGGAGCAGAGACGTCCCTTCTGGGATCTGCTCAACGCCCAGTTCACCTTCGCTACCCCCCGACTGGCGGAGCATTACGGTATCGAGGCCCGGGGGAAGGGCCTGGCGCGCTACGAGCTGGCATCGGTGCCCGGCCGCGGCGGCCTGCTGACACAGGGAAGTCTCCTGACCATCGGCGGCGACGAGGCATCGATGGTCACCCGGGGACTCTTCATCCTCACCGAGTTGCTGCGCAGCAATGTCAAGGATCCCCCGCCCGGCACTGATACGACACCGGTTCCCGCCAGGCCGGGCCTGACAAAACGTGCCATCTCAGAAAAAAGGATCGCCGATGCTTCCTGCGGCGGCTGTCATTCAAAGTTTGAGCCGCTGGCTTTCGCTCTCGAAAAATACGACGGCCTTGGATCCCGACACGACAGGGATGAGCATGGCAACCTGCTGCGTGAGGATGGAAAGATTTCTCTGCCGGGAAACGGAAAAACCATTCACTACCGTACGACGGCGGAGCTGATGGACCTGCTGGCGGGCAGCGAGCGTGTCAGGGAAACGCTCGCCTGGAAATTGGCCCAGTTCGCGCTGGGGCGCCCTCTGCTCGGCTCAGACAGGCGCATCCTTGGAGGGATCTATGCCGCCGCGCGAAAAAATGGAGGGAGCTACCAGGAGCTGATGACTGCAATTGTTCTGAGTGATCTGGTAACATCCACTCGAACGGAGAGCGAGTGATGAAACAAAAAACCCTCAGCCGCCGGATGATTCTCAAGGGTCTCGGCAGTGTAGCCATCGGCCTGCCGCTGCTTGAAGAAATGCTCGCGCCCTCCGCCTTCGCCCGACAGCAGGAAATTCCGGTTCGGGCCTTCAACGTATTCTTCGGTCTCGGGATTCCCGCCCCGCTGCAGACCGAGGGTTTCAAGGGCGTACTCGAGCCCCTCGAACCGCTGAGTCGCAAGCTGCTCATCATGCGCAACATCGACCAGGTCCGCTGCGATGAAAAAGGGATCAACGCTCACTTTGACGGCGCCTCGGGCGCCTTTACCGCCGAAGCTCCCAATGGAGAGGCCCGCTCAGGCGGGCCTTCCATCGACCAGGTCATTCGAAGAGGGCATTATCCCAAGGGACTGCCCCCCGGCATGGTGCCCACCCTGATAGGAGGCACCTTCTTCCGACGCAGCCGCATCAGCCGCTTTGTCCACAGCTACAATCCTGATGGAAGCGTGGCGGCGACGATCCAGGAAAAACCCCGGGCTCTCTTCGAGAGGGTCTTCGGTACAGTCACCGCTGAAAAAGGTTCCGATGCCCGGCGCCTCCATCTCAAGCGCAGCGTTCTGGATTCGGTGGTCGGCCAGTACAGGTACTATACCGGCGACAGCTCGCCCCTCGGCGGCGCCTCCAAAGCGCGCGTGGCGGATCACCTTGACAGGATCCGGGAATACGAACAGCGCGCCTACAAGATGAAGGCCGCGGACCCGAGGGCGCCCGAGCTTCCAGCCCGCTCGAAGCTGAAACATGGCGGCGAGGCGGACCCCGGCGGCGAGGGGATTGATATAACGCTCGAAGAGCTGACCACCGAATGGCGCCTGATGGCAGATCTCTACGCGCTGGCGATCCAATGCGATCGAACACGTTTCGGCTCCGTTACCTTTCTCGCGGCAGGAGAACGAATACGGCTCAAGGGCGATTATCGATACGCCGGGCGGAAGATCTACCAGTTCGATGACGCGGCCCAGCACAAGCGCTCCGGGTCCGGAGGTTGCAGCCACGAATGGTGGCACCAGTTCAACCCGAAGAAGAGAAACGAACAGCTGCGCGCGCACGCGCACATGAAGATGCGCGAGGTGGCGTATTTCCTCCAGAAACTCGACGGCAAGGATTCCAGGGAGGCTAACGGCAGGACCATCCTGGAAAACAGCCTCATCACCATCTCCACAGAATCCGGAGATGGACGCCACTCGAATGTAAAACGCGAGCTCTCGGGCGTGTTCCACGCGATCTCGAGCGCCGGCGGACGCTTCAAGACCGGCAAGATCATGGATGTCGGGGCCGAGGGAATCGACGTCTACAACACCCTCCTCGAGGGAATGAAGGTTCCCGGGCGCCTCGGCCCTCCGAAGCGCGAAGCGCGGCCCGTAGACAGGATCCGCGCCTGAGCCTCATCAACACGCCTTCCGCCTGCAGCCGCGCGGCCTGAAAAAGATCAGGGCGTGGCCGTCTCGAGCTGGAGGTCGAAGTAGACATCGCTGGAGCCCTCGGCATTGTTGATCAACACCGAGACGATATTGCCATCTTTCTTGATGAGTCCGGCAGCGATCTCGACCGTACGGTTCCAGTACTTGGCCTCGTGGTTGGCCTCTTCCTTGTCGACCTGCTTTCCGTTGATCCAGACCACGGCTGAATCATCCGAGGCGACCAGGAGCTTGAACTTCTTCTTGGCGTCAATCAGCTTCTTCTCGACGGAGAACTTCCTTCGAAAGAGAATCGCCTGGCCCCTGAGCTCAAGAGTCTTACCCTTCTTCTTGGCCACATCGGCCTCGCCGTAGCCCAGGGGAGCCTTTCCCTTGGCCCACTTGCCATCGTCGAAGGCCGCCTTGAGCCAATCCTCTCCCTTGATTTCGCTGGCGGGAGCGAAGCTCCAGCCATCGGTTGACTGGGCAATGACAACCACAGCCTTTTCGGGGGGCTTGGGCTTGGGAGCGGGCTTCTTCGCCGGACTAGCCGCGGAGGGTTCAACAGCGACCACCTGCGCGGCCACCAGGCCCCGGTTGACATCGACCCCGGGAAGCGCCTTCTCAAGCTCTTCAACACCGGCATCGGTAACCTCTGTCTGCCAGAGATAGAGTTTCTTCAGGCCCTTGAGGCTGGCAAGACTCTTGATCCCATCGTCGGTGACCTTCGTTCCATAGAGGTTCAGATAATGAAGATTCTGGAGCTTTCCGAGATGGGTCAGGCCAGAGCCGTCGATGCCGGTAAGCTCGAGATGCAGACGGCCAAGGTTCACCAGCCCGGAGAGACTCGCAAGTCCCGCATCGGTAATCTTCGACCCCGCAAGGTTGAGCTCAGCGACTGCCGCGGCTCCCTTCAGCGAGGCGAGTTGCTCGTCGCCAGTCTTGCCTGCGACAGCCCGGAAGCTGACGGTAACAAGGTTGGTGTCCTGGGCGAGGCGCATGGCCCGGCCGCCGGCCTTGGTAATTGCATCTGTGACCGCCGCCGGAAGCTCGGCGACGTTGACCTTCTTGGCTGGCTTCGCTTCCGTCCCGGCTGGAGCGGCCCCCTCGGCCCACTTCGCTCCCTGGTCAATCCAGCGCTTGAGAGCTTCGATCTGGCTCGGCTCCAGCGGACCACCCTCCGGGGGCATGATGTCATCATCATCCTTGCCAAGAGAAATCCTCTTGATAAGCAGGCTCTCGGCCGATTTACCAGGCGCGATAGCGCCGCCGTTCTTGCCGCCCTTCAGGGCGTCTGCGTGGGTGTGAAGCCTGAGCTTGGCCTTGGCCTTCTTTTCTCCATGGCACTTGAAACAATTGGACTTGAGGATCGGCAGAACCTCTTTTGAAAAGTCCACCTGCTGTGCAGGCAGGGACCGGGCCGTGAAAATCACCAACGCGAACAGAACCGCTGGTGAAAGCCGGGTGGACATCTTTACGAGGCGTGATTTCTGAAATGGGGTCATCGGATCGGGTATTCCTTATTTCAAGCGGCTGCGCACTAGCTGGTAGATACAGGCGAAGTTTATTCCATTACAAACGAACCTAAATAATAGCTGGATGAGGCCTTTCAAAACCATCGTCTTTCGGCCGAATCACGTGATACCATGTCGCGCTCGCTGGACGATACTTACCTGCCGGAGCCGGCAGGCCCCCCCTGAAACCATCCGGGAGGAGCTGACTATGCAGATCAAGAAAATCCGCGTCCGCCACGCCAACCGATCCATCTGGGGGCACCTGGCCGAGCGGGAGAAGACCCTGCCGCTGGTAACCCCCCTGGATATTTACACCGATTTCAAAGAGACCAGGGGCTCCTGGTTCTGGGATTCAGGGATGGCGGTCATCCAGATCGAAACCGATGATGGACTCATCGGCACCGGCTGGTGCGAGGACGGCTGCGAGGCGGTAAGCCCCATCGTCGAGAACCATCTCTCCAGGCTGCTGATCGACCAGGATCCGCTCGAGATCGAAAGCCTCTGGGACCGTCTCTTCCGGGCGACGCTTCCCTATGGCAGGAAAGGTACTGTCCTCCAGGTGATCAGCGCTATCGATATCGCTCTTTGGGACCTCAAGGGGATCGCCACTGGTAAGCCGGTCTACGAGCTCCTCGGCGGCCCCTTCAGCGAATCCGTCCCGGTCTACGCCTCGGCGCTCCATCCCGTAGGCCACGACAAGGTACAGGATGAAGCCCGCGCCTACGTTGCCGAGGGCTACCAGTCCATGAAGATGCGCTTCCCCTACGGACCAGGCGATGGCGAAAAAGGAATGGAAGAAAACGAGGCCCATATCGCCAATGCCCGGGAGGCAGTAGGACCGGACATCGATCTGATGGCGGATGCCTACATGGGCTGGGACCTCGACTACGCGGTAAAAATGTGCGGAAGACTCGAGCCCTACGGCCTGGCCTGGGTCGAGGAGCCACTGATTCCAGACGATCTCGATGGCTATGCCAGCCTGCGCAAAGAAACCTCCATCCCGATCTCAGGAGGTGAACACGAATACACCCGGTATGGTTTCCGAGACATCATCAACAAAGGCGCCATGGATATTATCCAGCCGGACCTGAGACGCTGCGGCGGCTTCACCGAAGGACAGAGAATCGCCGCCCTGGCGGCCGAAAGCGGGGTCACTATCATCCCCCACGCCTACGGGATAACACATCTGCACTTCGCCCTGGCCAACAGCAACATACCGATGATCGAGTATTTCCCCATGCCCTGCTGGGATTCATTGCCCGATGCCGAGATCGAGCCGATCTTTCACGGTGAGCCCCAGCCTGGAAACGGCAAGGTCGTCGTCGAACCGCGCCCCGGACTTGGGGTCGAGGTCAACGAAAAGATCTTCAGCTGATGATCTCTTCGAGCGTTTTCCCGCCAATATCGGTCAGGCGCCGGTTGCGGCCGGCGTAGAGGTAGGTCAGCCGTTCATCTTCGAGCCCCATGAGACTGAGGATCGTGGCGTGAACATCGCGCATATGGATCGGCTTGCCGGCGGAACGGAGGCTGAACTCATCGGTTTCGCCCGCCTTCGAGCCGCCCTTCACATCGCCGCCTGCCATCCACATGCAGAGAGCGTAGGAGTTGTGCTCCCGGCCAGGCTTGCTGCCAAGGCCTCCATTACGGAAGGGAGTTCGCCCCATCTCAGAAGCCCAGACCACCAGGGTCTCCTCGAGGAGGCCTCGCTGCTTGAGGTCGGTGAGAAGACCGGAGACCGGCTTGTCGACCTCGCGGCTGTGGCGAATCATGCCTCCCTTCACATCTCCATGGTCATCCCAGCTGTAGCCGCCAATCTGGACGCCATGGACAAGAAGGCTGTAACGGACGCCCCTCTCAACCAGCCTGCGAGCCAGCAGGCACTGTCGACCGAAACCGGCCGTATGCCCCTGGTCCAGACCGTAAAGCTCGCGCGTTGATTCTTTCTCCCTGGAGATGTCGACAATCTCGGGCGCCTCCATCTGCATCCGGAAGGCCAACTCGTAGGCGCTGATTCTCGCCTCCAGTTCAGTATCGTACTTATCCTGGAGATGCTTACGATTCAGCCACCTCAGAGCGTCAAATTCCTTTCGCTGCTGAGCCGCGCTGACCCCCGCGGGTCTCTGGAGATTCAAAATCGGAACGCCCTTCGGCCGCAGCAGGGTTCCCTGGTAGGCCGCTGGAAGATAGCCGTTGCTCCAGACGGCCGCCCCATTGGTCGGAGCTCCGCGAGGATCCTGAATAACCACATAGCTGGGCATGTCCTGGTTCGGACTGCCCAGACCGTAGCTCACCCAGGAACCGACGGACGGGCTGCCGGGAAACTGGTCCCCGGTGGTCACATGAAGCGTCGATGGTCCATGGTTCTGATTGTCGGTCTTGATTCCGTGAATAAAGGCGATGTCATCCACATGCCTGGCGATATGGGGAAACCGATCAGAGATGTGTTTTCCGGACTCGCCGTAGCGCTGAAACTTGAAGGGGCTTCCGACCGTCGCATGGGGAAAGGAAAGACGCCCCTGGAGCTCACCGGAGATCTCGGGGATTCTCGAGAGCGGCTTGCCATGAAGCTTGTTGAGAACCGGCTTGTATTCGAAGGAGTCCATCTGGCTGACTCCTCCCCCAAAGAACATGAAGATACAGTGCTTGGCCTTGCGCTGGAGATGAGGCAGCCGGACCTCGAGCGGGTTCACACGGACATCGGCCCGCAAATCGGCGGTGAGCGCCCCACCAAGAGCCAGGGCGCCAAATCCGTTGAAAGAACTCGACAGAAAATTCCTGCGTGAAAACCCGCCGGGGTGATCAGAGCTGACTGTGTGATCTGTCATAAAACACTCAATCGATGTAAATGAACTCGCTGGTATTGAATAATACACGGCATAGAGCGACAAGGGAACCTTTGCCGGACTCGCCCGCGGATGACCCCAGGAGCTCGACCATCCTGGCCTTCTCATCTTCCGAGGGAGAGCGTGCGAAAGCCAGCAAGAAGGCCTGCTCGACCTGCTTCGCTGGATCGTCGCCCGCGGCCGCCTGGACCCTCTGAGCGAAAAATGCCGCCTCCCGGGAGACGAAGTCGCCATTGTACATGGCGAGAGATTGCAGAGGCGTAACAGAACTGCGCCTCTGGTCCCTGGATGTATCGCAAACAGTCGAATCAAAGGACTGCAGGAAAGGCATGTTCAGGGTGCGCTGCTGATAAATATAGATGCTGCGTTTTCTTCCCTCGCTGCCGCCCTGGGTGTCCCACTTGCTCTTGTCCCACTTGACCGCCTCCGCGATAGCCCCTGGAAGTGGTGGAAAGATCGGCAGGCCGAATTGTTCAGGATTGAGCCTGCCGCTTACCGAAAGAACCGTGTCGCGAACCGCCTCGGCCTCCAGCCGCCTGCGGTTGAAACGCCACAGAAGCTTGTTTTCAGGATCCAGCTCGGCGGCCCGGGCATCCTGGTTGACGGTCGCCTGGCGGTAGGTTCGGGAGTTACAGATCAGCCTGTGAATTGACTTGATGCTCCACCTGCCCTTGACGAATCGATCCGCAAGCCAGTCGAGAAGCTCGGGGTTTACGGCTCCACCGCTGAGCTTACCAAAGTCGCTTGGAGTCGCGACAATCCCCCTGCCGAAGTGCCAGTGCCAGAGCCGGTTCACCATCACCCGGGCGGTCAAGGGGTTCTTGCCGCTGGCGATCCAGTTCGCCAGGGCCATTCGCCGACTCCGGGTAGGCCAGCGCTTGAAGGGATCCAGGCGAATCTTCGCCGGCTCCTCGTTACCCGTTATGCAGCTGAGGAAACCGGGTTCGACAATTTCTCCCGGGTTGTCGTACTCTCCCCGGATCATGACACGCGTAGCCTGCACGCCAGGCTCATAGGGCGGCCCATAGGAGTGCCGCAGAGACATCGCCACCGGCTTCAACCGCTTGAGATGCTGCTTGACGAACTTGTCCCTGGTCCGGAGATAGCGGTAGCGATAGCGCTCCTCGGCGGTAAACAGGTCGTTTGAAAAATCCTCGATGAGCTTATCGATGGAGCGCGTCCCGGAGGCGGCGGGATTGACCGCCGTCGTGATATAGCAGCCTCCACCGCCCACCTCGAAACCATAACCTTCAGCGGAAAGCCGGGAGCTGTAGATGGAAACGATCGATCCGGCCTGGTCCTTGAGAAAAGAGGCTCCCTTCGCCGTACCGGCCATGAAATCATCATCAAAATCAACAGCCACAGCTCCCTTACCCAGCGCCGCGAGCTTCGGCTGCAGCCTGGCATCGCCCTGGACAAGTTCGAGACCCGTGATCCTGTCGCGCCAGACCGCTACGGGAGCGCCGACGGCCGGGTTGGGAGATCCGGGGTCGGCATCTATATCTGACGCATCAAGCCAGTAGCGCAGCCCCTTGCGCGGAGGCTCGACTGGCCCGGACGCCTGGCCGCCATATTTACGCTCGTAGTATTGCTGCACAGCGAGGCGCTCAGCCTCCGCCAACGGATGATCGTAAACCAGGATCTCCCCGTAGGCTCCCTTGTATGGATTCCCGCCGGGATTCCCTGATCCCTGGGTGTGCTTGCCAATGCTGATAAAGCCGGGGGCTGGAATGTCACCGAACCAGTACCCGCTATTGGAGCCGCTCAGGGACCCCAGCCTTCCGGCCTCTTTCCCATCGGTGAAGAAAGACCAGCGCCTGCCATCGCTGTTGAGCACGGTCAGGTGCGGCTTGCCATCGCTCACCCCGCGGTTTTCAAAGGCGTAGTTGTTCCCAAGCGGCCCCCCGCCCGCCTGGACCGCCGGGCCGGAACCCGAATCGCCAAGCCGAGGCTTCATCGACTCGAGAAATTCAGCCAGCAGCTTTTTCGAGTTTTTCAGATCGCTGTCGAGTTTCCCGCGAAGGCCCTCTGCCCACTTTTTCTCACCCGGACGATAGAAGCCAGCCGGCAAAGGGCCGCCAATCTGGAAACCATCGCCAGGCTCAGGGCGGGGAATCTGGACCGTCGAAAAGAAGGCCTTCATCCTGTAGAAATCCCTGGTTGGAATTCCATCATACTTGTGATCGTGACACTTCGCGCAACCAACGGTCAGGCCGAGAAAGACCGAAGAAACCGTAGAGGTCATCTCGCTCAACAGTTCGTGCCGGGTCTCATCTCCGCGCGGCTCGGTAAAAGGCGCCAGGCGCAGGAAGGTCAGGGCGACGACATGCTCAGGCTTGACGCCGGGAAGATCCCCGGCCCCCATGATATCGGAGAATTCATCACCGGCGAGCTGCTCCCGGATAAACTGGTTGTAGGGCTTGTCGGAGTTGAAGGCGTCGATGACGTAATCCCTGTAACGCCAGGCATGGGGAAGATCGGGGTCACCTTCGTAGCCGGCCGTATCGGCGTAGCGGGCCAGGTCGAGCCAGAGCCTTGCCCAGCGCTCGCCGTAACGCTTATCGGCAAGGAGTCTGTCGACAAGCTTACTGTAGGCCTTGGGATCCTTGTCGGCGACGAAGGCCTCGACAGCAGTCGGCTCCGGGGGTAAACCAATCAGGTCGAAGTAGAGTCGGCGAACGAGGGCTCTCTTTGAGGCATCTCCAGCCGGGGCCAGTCCGCTGGATTCGAGCCTGGCCAGGATAAACCTGTCGATCTCGTTACTTACCCAGGCGGAATTCTTCACCTCAGGCGGCTGCCCGGATTGAACCGGGGTAAACGGCCACTCCTTCTTCCGCTCCTCACAAAGGCCAGCGGATTGAATGAAAGCCAGGGTCAGGACCAATACCGGCAGTGAACGCATGCTAATTACCAATGCTGTTTTTCAATGGCCTTCGCAGCCCTACCGGCTGCGGCTGCTGTCATATTACCTGTGAAGATTACTCGCTTTCAAGTAATGCATGCCCATGACCCCGGGCAAAAAAAAAGAGGGTAAAAGCTCGCGGCCGTTCTGCCGGTGGCACTCTTACCCTCGTAGATACCCGCCTTGCCGGGGTGGCATTGGCTCAGCGGGACTTAATTTTTCATTTCTGCCCTGGGCAGAGACCTCAGATGGCCTTGATCAACTCCTTTATCTCAGGAAACCAGCGTTCCAGAAGCGCGAGCTTGAATTCCAGCCTCTCCAGGCGCAGCTTGTCAACGCGGACCCGGCTCTCCCGGGTCTCGTTTTTAACCTCCTGGGCAACGCCAATCACAGCGGCGGTGGCGACCTCTCCCGAGTGATAGCTTCTCTGTAACAGGACCCGGCTGGACAACCGGACCAATTCCTCGCAGAGACCGAGGGCGGAGCGGATCTGGTCGCGCGCGGTGGTCAACACCTCCTCCACCTCCCTCTTCTTCATCAGGCCCGCCCGCTCGATGCAACCAAGCTCAATCCGCGTGCTGAGACGTGATATCTCCTCGTCAGCCAGGACTACATCTGACTCACTGCAACAGACCCTGTTGGCGCGCAGCAATTCCCGCAGAACACGATCTCGGCGATCGAGACTTTCAGCCCCGGAAACCAGGCTCCTCGCAGACTTCCTGAGCTTGCCCACGCGAAGTCCCTGACGGCGAGCCGTGCGCCGCAAGGCGGAGGCCGCGAGAAAGCTGACAGCCCCCCGGCCATCAAGAGCAGCCTGCAAGCTCAACGCCGGCACATAGTCAGGATCGATGGCCAGAGCCACGGACAGCTCTCGTCCAGCCCTGTCCGTTTCCTCCAGGGTCAGGGCATCCAGGGACCGCTGAAGAAAACAGCTGGTGAGATAGGATCGCAGACCGCTCGGCTGCTCCTCTCCACCCTTCAGCGACATTCCTTTTTGCAGGGCAACCACCAGGTCTCGAAGCTCCTGCCCCCTGGCGCCCGATGTGTCGAGCCTGTCGGAAAAGGTTCCCGAGACCCCGCCGCGCTCAAGCTCAGCCGCCAGTTCATCTGCCGCCGCCACCCTCCAGCGCTGCTCGAGGATCTGCTGACGACAGTTCTCCAGGTTGTTGGTGTCACTGCGATTGTATTCCCTGAACTCTTCGAGAACCTCTGCGATCGCGATACGCTCAACCTCAGATTCGCCTTCAGCCGCCTTCATGCTCCGGAAACGCAGGGCGCTGCGCTCCCGCAGCATGGTCAGAAAATCGAGAAGACCTCTGTCAGCTGGAAATTCCAACAGCAGGTCGATCCTGATACGTGAGTAGTGTCGTTCGATCCACTGGTAAGCGAAACGAGCCCGATTGAGATTGTCTACCGCCTCAAAACAAAGCCCGGCCCGGTAGGCCGCCCGAAGCCTGTCCAATGGCCCCGAGCTCGACTGGGAAACATCGGAGACAGGCGGACTGGGGCGGCGATAGAGCGTCTCGTACTCCTCGGCGGCCCCTGCGAAATCACCTTCCAGGTTTTCCTTCTCCCACGATTTCAAGAACGCCGCCCCGGGCGCTAACCCCGAGGTGTTCCCCGCCATGGCTGGAACAGCTGAGGCCGCTACAATCGCAACCGTCAGTGAAACCACACCGAGCGAAAAACTGGACTTGAGAAGGGGAGAGAAATACATGATCGATTCGCAATCGAGGAAAAAAAGCGAGTGACCCGGGACAATCCAACAGAGAAAAAAAAGAAAGAGAGGGTTTATCCCGGATTCCATCGAAACGGTATCCACGGCCCACACCGTGACCTTACACATCTTAGCGGAACTCCTGTCACGGAACTGTCACCGCAACAGGAGAAAAACAAAACCCTGATAAAGCACCACAAACCCTGAAACAGAAACAGCTTGCGTGTTTCTCAGGATTGCGGAGGACGAAACTTGTAGCCAACTCCACGGACTGTCAGCAGAAAGCGGGGTTCGAGAGGGTTCTCCTCGATTTTCTGCCGCAGCCGGTTGATGAAATTATCGATGGTCCGGGCTGTACCGTAATAATTGTAGCCCCAGACCTTCTGGAGAATACGTTCCCTCGGCAAAACCTTGCCGATGTTGCGCGCCATGAAACAGAGCAGCTCGAATTCCTTGGTGGTCAGGTTGACCTCCTTGCCTTCCAGAAGAACAGAGCGTCCGGACAGGTCGATCTGGAGGGGACCAATGGTCAGCTTCTCGCCCTCGGAAGCGTTCACCCGGCGCAGCACGGTCTGGATCCTGGCCAGCAGCTCAGCCACGCTGAAGGGCTTCGTCATGTAATCATCGCCACCCAGGGTGAGACCGGTAACCTTGTCAGACTCCAGAGCCTTGGCGGTCAGAAAGATCACTGGTGTTTCGACCTTGTTGCTGCGTAGAACCTCGCAGACCTCGAAACCATTCATCCGGGGCAGCATGACATCCAGAATAATGATATCCGGCCGCTCATCAACCGCGAGGCCGAGGCCGGCCTCTCCATCCGCCGCGGTGAGAACCTCGTACCCCTCAAACTGCAGGTTCTTCTTCAAACCAAAAAGCAGCGAGGAGTCATCCTCCACGATGAGCACACGGGCTTTCTTCTTATTGGAATTATTCGCCATTGTTTGTCTCACTCGGCGAGAACATGGGTCTTCTTGAGCTGCAGGGTAAAAACGCTGCCTGATTCAGGCTGGCTGGAAACACGGATATCACCGTTGTGTACTTTGGCTATGTAGCGTGAAAAGGCCAGACCTAAACCTGTACCCTCAACCTCCCTGGTCAGCAAATCATCAGAGCGGAAAAACTTCTCAAAGATACGCCGATGATCACGCTTTGGAATACCAACGCCCTTGTCAACCACCTCGACAGCGATCGCGTCGACCGTCTCGCGAATATTGACGATAATATCCGTCTCCGAAGGTGAATACTTGGCGGCATTGGACAGCAGGTTAAGCACCACCTCGATCATCGAGGCGCGATCCATCTGGATGTTCGAGATATCCTGCACGCTGTGCAGCTTAACCTCCCGCGGACGGTCGGAAGTGTGGGCATGAAAGAGGCTGATGGCCTCATCGACCACCTCGGCCATATTACAGCTGCCGAACTGGAAGGCCTTCTGCTCGCTCTCCACCTTCGAATAGGCCAGCACCTTGTCAATCAGGCTGGAGAGCCTGTCGCTCTCACGCTCGATGAGCTCGAGGCACTCCTGCTGCTCTTCCTCCCCGCTCACCCTTCCCTCCCGCAGGGTCTCGGTGAACATCTTGATCGCGGCCAGGGGTGTTTTCAACTCATGGCTGATAAAGCTTACGAAGTCCGATTTGAGCCTGGCCGTCCGGGTCTCCCGAAGGACGTAGCGCAGCGTATAAAAGACTCCCACCATGATCACCAGGACAAGAAGCATAACCGCCCAGGTGAAGGTAGCAAGGGTCAAGACCTCGAAGCTCCGGAAACCCACCGGAAGCCCCCCGGGTTCCGGGAAATAACGAAGCTCCAGGTGGGAAAGAGGAGACGGCAGCGCCTTCGCGACCAGGAATTCTTCCGCGCCGGCCTTCTTCTGCGGATCGAGAAGACTCCCTGAGGGAAGAGCCGGCAACAGCAGCGCGTCGCCGAGATGCAGCCGATCCTTGACCTCATCAAGCTGGGCGAGAAAGCGAGCGGAATCCAGGAGCAGGTGCACTACGAAGGCTGCTTCATCTGTCGGAACAGTGAGAAAAAGCAGCTCTCTCTCACCTGCCTGAAGCCGGCTCACCAGGCACTCCGAGTTGACGGAGGAGGCTGCCTTATGAAGTGGAGCCAACAGGCTCTTCATCAGCTCAGCGTCGATGGAAAAAGCAGGGGCCTTCGCCTGGACGGCGGACGAAACATGCTCCGAGAGCGCATCCCTGTAGACGGCAGCCACCTCGGCCGAGACTCGGAAACTCTCTTCGTCAAGAGTTCTCAGCAGCGTCCTGGCAACCTCGGCCGCCTCGGGCTGCCCACGCTGCTTCAGCAATTTGAACTTCTGATAGAGCAGGGGAAACTTACGCACCATTCCGCTGCCGTCAACCGTGGACCCGAAGCGGGCGAGGGCCAGGTCAAGGTAGCGAATGGAATCGGACGAATCCTCCAGCTCACGGCTGCTCCTTGCCGCGCCCAGCAGAGCCCCCAGCACGACCGTCGGATCCCTGTGGCTCAGCAACGGCCGGTAGAGCATCAGAGCCTCAGCATCCTTCCCCTCTACACTCTCCATCCTGATCGCCGCGAGCAGGGCGGAATTCTTCCGATTGGAGAGCAGCTCCGGATAGGGCTTCCCGGCCTCGACCCTGGTGAGCTCTCCACGCCGCGAATAGAGAACATCGATGACAAACGGATCCTCTCGAATGGCTGCCAGGTAGGCTCCCCTTGCATTCGCATCGATAAGAAGCTCCTTGAAATGGTCCAGGTTCTCCTTCCACTCATATTCGAGAGCCTCCGTAACATTCTCGAGATCCTCGCGATAGCCGTCGCGGACAAAGTCCTTAACGAAATGATCGGCCTCGAAAACAGTCACCAGCCCCAGGGCGGTCACGAGAACGCTAGGGATAAGGATCGCGACCATGACGGTCGCGATCAGCCTGATGGGAACCCCTCCCAGATAGCTCTTAAATGATTCGTACAAGTCGGAAGACCTTCAGCCACAGAAACGGTTGGAGTCGGAAAACCCCGAAGTACGATTATATCATGAAGGGAAATTTCATTCCCACAAGCCTCAGGAGCCTGGATCCGGCTTTGCGATCCGGTTGCCGGTCCGGGGGCGCTCTGGCCTGGGAGCGCTCATTTTACCTCCATCCGCCATCTTCTTTTTCAACTCGTCGATGGAATCGCGAAGCTCCGCGGCCCTCTCAAACTCCAGATTCTCGGCCGCATGCAGCATTTCCTTCTCGAGCTGAAGCAGGTTTTCCCGCTTCTGGAAGGTCTCGTTATCGTCGCCAACAACCCGCCTGACGATCTTGTGGGCCCGGATCTCCTCCTCTATACCAGGCAGGATCGCCTTGATGATGCTGCGGGGCTCGATGCCATGCTCACGGTTAAATTCCTCCTGGAGCTCGCGCCTTCGGGTAGTTTCACCCATCGCCCTGCTCATCGAGCCAGTCACCGAATCGGCGTAGAGAATAACCCGGGCATCTACATGTCTCGCGGCCCGCCCGATGGTCTGCACAAGAGCGGTCTCCGAACGCAGAAAGCCCTCCTTATCCGCATCCAGGATCGCCACCAGCGAGACCTCCGGCAGATCGATCCCCTCGCGAAGCAGATTTACGCCGACCAGCACATCGTAGCGGCCTCTCCTGAGATCCTGAAGGATCTCCACCCGCTCGATGGTCTCCACCTCGGAATGAAGGTACTGACTCTTGATCCCGATCTCCTGGTAGTGCTCGTGAAGATCCTCCGACATACGCTTGGTGAGCGTCGTCACCAGGGTCCTGTTGCCGGCCTTGATATTCTCACGGATCTCCTCAGTAAGATCGGGGACCTGCCCCACCGCGGGCCGAACCTCCACCAGGGGATCAAGCAGACCAGTTGGACGGTTGATAAGCTCCACCACCTCTCCGCCGCAAAGGTCGAGCTCGTAATTGGCGGGGGTGGCCGAGATAAAGAGAGCCTGCCCGGTTTTCTGCTCCCATTCGTCAAACCGCATCGGCCGGTTATCGAGAGCGGAGGGAAGCCTGAAGCCATGCTTGACCAGCGTCTCCTTCCGGGCTCGATCACCATTGTACATGCCGCCAATCTGTGGAATGGTCACGTGCGACTCATCGATGATGGTAAGGAAATCATCGGGGAAATAATCAAGCAGGTTGTGCGGCCGCTGCCCCGGGGGCAAACCCGTAAAATGACGCGAATAGTTTTCTATTCCCGGACAATAGCCGATCTCCATCAGCAGCTCGCAGTCATACCGGGTACGAGAGCCGAGCCGCTGAGCCTCGAGCAGTTTTCCGTTTGATTCCAGCTGGGACAGGCGCTCATCGAGCTCAGCCCTGATGCCAGTGACAGCATCCTGGATCTTGTCCTCACTGATAACAAAATGCTTGGCCGGATAGATTGTGATCCGGTCGAAATCATCGAGGAGCTCCCCTGTGAGCGGATCGATCTCTACGATGTTCTCCACCTCGTCGCCGAAGAGTTCTACCCTGTAGGCGGTCTGTTCATAGGCCGGGAGAATCTCGACCACGTCGCCGCGTACGCGGAAGGTTCCCCTCAGCAGCTCCATGTCGCTTCTGCGGTATTGGATCGCCACCAACCTCTGCAGGAGATCATCCCTGTCCAGGACTCCCCCGCGGTCAATCCTGACCAGCATCTCGCTGTATTCATCCGGGCTGCCCAGGCCGTAGATGCAGGACACGCTCGAGACGATGATGACATCCCGGCGCGACAGCAGAGAGCTGGTCGAAGAGAGCCTCAACCTGTCGATGTCATTGTTGATGGACGCATCTTTTTCGATATACAGATCGCGCTGGGGAATATAGGCCTCCGGCTGGTAGTAGTCGTAATAGCTCACGAAATACTCAACCGCGTTGTTGGGAAAGATCTCCTTGAACTCGGAATAGAGCTGCGCCGCGAGCGTCTTGTTATGGGAGATCAGAAGCGTTGGACGATTCATCTCGGCGATCACGTTCGCAACCGTGAAGGTCTTGCCCGAACCGGTGACTCCCAGGAGCGTCTGGCAGGGCCGTTTCTCCCGGACCCCCCTGGAAAGCTCCCTGATGGCCCTGGGCTGATCTCCACAGGGCTGAAAAGAACTGATGATCTCAAACGGCCGGCTTTCCTGCCCCTTCATCTTTCGGCCTCCTCTCTGCGAAGAGTGATAAAAGGCCTGGCCTTCGTGAGCCAACCCCGCGGCAGCCCGGGTATCTCCGCCAGTTGTTCGAGGCTCTTGAGCGGCAGATGACCGCTGACATAATCGACGATCCTGCGAGCCCGGGCCTCCCCGATCCCCTCCAACAGGGCCCACTCGTACCAGGCCGCGCTCTCAACCTCGATCACCAGCGGCTTCACATCCCGCGTCACTGAGACAACCCTGGCCTCCGGTCCATCCGGAGTAAAAGCAGGAAGCACAAGTATGAGCATCGATAAGAACACCAGGGCGGCCTCGGCCCCAGGAGGATCAAATCTTCCGCGCGGACACCCCTCATTGAATCGATCCTCGTCTTCCAAACCGGCCTTCTCCTTCACTTCACCATCTGCAGATAAGGACGCACCTTCCTGGGAAAATCCGGCAGTGAGTCGCCCACCTTCAGGCCTGCCTTCTTGTACCAGCCCTTATCCACCTCGAGAGCGTAGCGAACGACAAACCGCGACGGAACGGAGGTCAGGTCGAAGGGACGCATATCATCGATCTGCAGGACCTTCCCATCATCATTGATAAAGGCGATCGAAAGCGGGATGCGGGTGTTCTTCATCCAGAAGCTGAGCTTCTTCGCGAAAGGAAAGACGAAGAGCATCCCCGAATTCTCCTCCAGGGCATCCCGATTCATAAGCCCCATCTTCCGGGTTCCATCGGTGTAGGCCACTGTGGTTTTGAGCACCCGCTGCCCCACCTTGAGACGCAGCCGGGTATCCACATCGCGCACCCGCGGCGGATCACTGCAGCCTGACTGAAGTAAAAGCGGCAGAACGATCAGGACAGACAATAGGCTCTTGGTCATTTCTCCTGCTCCAGAATAAACACCTCCGACAATTCAAGGCTGACATCCAGCGCCGGGGCCGAATGGGTCAGCGCCCCCACGGACATTCTATCGACGCCGGTCTCGGCGATCAGCCTGGCATTCTCCAGGCTGATGCCTCCCGATGCCTCCAGCAGTACTGTGGAATCCCGGCCCCGCTTTTCCTCCACGGCCCAGGCGAGGTCGCCGGGAGAAAAATTATCGAGCAGGATGGAATCGATTCCGCTGACTTCGAGGGCATCGAGATATTCTTCCCGGGAATCAACCTCCACCTGGAGAAAGGCGGCGGGTGAGGCGCCGGCCAGGGTCGACACCCAATCCGCGAGGGTTGACGCGCCCGTCTTCCGCAAGATCCAGGAATGATTATCCTTGAGCATGATCGCATCGGAGAGATCAAAGCGGTGGTTCGTTCCCCCGCCCGTCCTGACGGCGTATTTCTCGAGCCGGCGCCAGCCGGGAGTTGTCTTCCGTGTATCGAGCAAAACCACGCCGATGCCATCGAGTTCATCCACCCAGCGCGCCGTCCAGCTGGCGATCCCGCAGAGCCGCTGGAGGAAATTCAGAAGCACCCGCTCGGCCCGGAGAATCGCCGCGGCAGGGCCGGATAATTCAAGCAGAACATCTTCCTTCGACACCACCGCGCCCTCGGAAGCGAGAACCGAAACATCCACCCCCTCATCGACCTTCGCAAAGAGAGCCTCGGCAACCGGGGCGCCGCAAAAGACTCCCCCCTCGCGGGCTACACAGCGCGCGACAACCCCCATTCCGGGAAGAGTACCGGCGGCCGGAGCCGGCTCAGTTGCTTCGGGAAAGAGAAAGTCGGAGGTGAGATCACCAGCGGGAAGATCCTCCTCAAGAGCGCGCTCGATAAGAGCGGCGGCCTCGAGAGCTTCCGGGCGCTCCCAGGATCGGTCCAGGTCTGGTTTCAAATCTGAAGACATAACCATCATGCTCAAGTTCGTTTCACTGAGTTATGCCCCATCATGGGAGGCTGAAAAGAAAAATCCAGAAGTCCCCTGCCGATATACAGAAGCATTTTAACCACAATAACTTCGGATCATCGCCGTCCACGGCCATGAAATAAGGCCCATTTGGATAGCATTTGACGGAGCCCGCGGAGGCACCTAGAATCCTGACTTCCCCGTAAACCGGGGATCAAGGGTATTAAGGGTAATATGATCAAGGTCAAATCAGAGGCCGACAAGGTCTGTGTTGCCAAGGCGCAGGAAGCCGGGCAGGGACATCTCTTCGAAAGATGGGATGAGCTCAGCCAGGAAGACCAGCGCGGGCTGCTCAGGGACCTGCGGTCGGTAAACTTCCAGCTGGTCAAACGTCTCCTGCACCAGCGGCGCCAGGGCCAGGACTCCGGGCTTGAGCTGGATATGCTCGCTCCCGCGCAAGTCGACAGCCCGGCGGATGCGAATGGGACGCAGCTCGAGAAAGCCTGTCCCAACGCGGAGGCCGCCCTCAGCGAAGGCAAGATCGCCCTCTTCCTGCTTGCCGGCGGGATCGGCCTCGGATCGCCCACCGAGCCTACCGGCATGCTCCCGGTCGGTCCCATCAGCGGAAAGAGCCTCTTCCAGCTTCACGCTGAAAAAATCCGGGCCCTCAACCGCAGGTACAAGACCTCCCTGCCCCTGCATATCCTGATCCATCCCGACCATCTGGATGCCACATCGGAATTCTTCAAGGTTGAAAACCACTTTGGTCTCAACCCCTCCGATGTTCACTTTGTCCCCCAGCCGCTGCTCCCCCTGATCGATCGCCGGGGACGGTTTCTCCGCACTGAGCCGGGGAAGCTCGCGCTCTCCCCAAATGGTCACGGAGGAGTTCTCGATGGATATCTCAACCCGGAAGGAGTGGAGGAGCTCCGCAAAAACGGGATCGAGCAGCTCTTCTTCTTCCAGGCCGACAACCCAATGGTCCGGGTTGGCGACCCGGCCTTCCTCGAACACCACCTCACCGGCGACTACGAGGTTTCCTCGAAATATATCGAACGGCTCGATAACGAGGAGGACCTCGGAGTATTCTGCCGCATCGGAGACACCACCGGAGTCATCCGGTACACGACTCTCCCTGAGCAGGAGCGAAACTCCCGGGAAACCGATGGCAGTCCGGGCTTCGCGGTCGGCGATATGGCCGCCCACATCTTCAAGCTCGACTTCATCTCGAGGATTCACGAGGAGAGCCTGCAGCTTCCCTTCCACACATCAGAGAAGACCGTATCCTTCATCAACCGGCAGGGAGAGCTGGAGCGGGCGACCGAGCCGAATTGCTTTGAGTTCAGCTGCTATCTCTACGATGCCCTCTGGTCCGCCGAGAAGAACTCGATCGTCTACGCCGACAGGAACGCCGAGTTCTCCCCGATCAAGAACATGGGAGGAGAGAGCTCCTCGCTCTCGGCCCAGCAAGACCTCTCGCAGCTCTACGCCGGCTGGCTGCAGCGCTGCGGAGTAGAGTTTACGGGAAAAGCCGGCGCCGTCACGCCAACGGTCGAGATCTCACCGCTCTACGCCCTGAGCGAAACGGAATTAAAGTCCCGAGCCGACCTGCCTGAGGAGATAACTGACGATATACTCCTTACAGGCGGCAAAACATGATCAGATCACTATTCCTGGCTATCATCGTCATCTCGTGCTCACCGCACCCGGCCCTCGGCGCCAGCCCCCGGACGGAGGCTGAGCTCGACAGCTGGCTCGAAGATCTCAGCCATCCCGATCCGTTCATCTCGAAACAGGCGGAGGCTGAGGTGCGCAACCTCGGCGAAGATGCGCTGCTTCCGCTGGCTGAGATACTCGCCAGCACCCCGAAGAAAGCTGCCCTGCCGGAACGGCTCCAGTGGCTACGGGTAGACAGGATCGTGCGAGAGATCCTCGCTGACTTTCTCAGCCACCTCGAATCGGAATACAGCGCCCTGGAACTTGACCGGCAGGAGCTCGAGCTGCTCTCCACCAGGCTCGCGTCGCTCGCGCGGCTCAAAGAGCTTCGCGGCCGCCTTGCGGAACACAAGACCACACGTCCCTCCATCGAGACGGACCTGAAGTCCTGGCTCTCCTGGAAACGTCTGCGGGAATCAGCCGCGGCCGCCCGCGAAAAAAAGAAGGCGCTCCCCGAGGCCGAGCGAACGCGCCTCGAAAGACTTGCGGCTGTTGTCGAGAGATTGAAAAGGGAGGTCCCTGGCTTCGAGCAGGTTGGCGGAGAATACAGGGAGCTTCAGAAGCTCGAATCCATCGCGCAAAGCCTTGAATCAAAAAGCGAGCTCACTCGCCTGCGCGCGGAAGACCTGCGGGAGAGAACCCGAAGCCGCAAGCCCCGGGTCGAAGCGTTGACCGGTAAAATCCGAATCCTCGGCGCCCCGGCGCTGGTTGAGCTCGCGGCAAGAAGAGAGCTGCTGCCCGTGCGCGAGACTCCTCCCGCCGGAAAGCTCTCGGCAACCTGCGAGCGTTTCTATGAGCTCCTGCTGGCGAAGGGCCTCGATAAACTTTCAGCTGAAGGCCGGCTGCGGGGAGACGGCCCCGAAGAAGGCGACTACGGCCGGGGCCTCCTCTGGGCCCTGGAGGTGGACAGGAAAGGGAAGGACGCCGCGGGCGCCGCCGTCCGTCTGGAAAAACACGTTGCCGCGGTTACGCGGGATCTCGACAGCCGCGAGAGCCTCGTCCGCGACAGGGCCCGGCTCGAGCTCTACAGGCTCCGAGAACGCGGCCTCGCCGCCCTCGTCGAGACCCGGGGAGGAGAAACCGTGCTGAAGAAAAAAACGCACAGCTTCCTTCACGGCCTGCTGCGCTGGCGAATCAGTCCGGAGATCTACAGCCAGGTCGGAATCCAGTTCAATGATTATTCCACCCTGCCCTTCGCCGCCCGCCGAAGAAAAATCTTCCAATACGCCCGCGCCGCCGGCGGCAACGCCATTCCCACCCTGAGAGCCATCGTCTCCACAGACGCGCTGGAGCCCAGCTTCCTGGTGAAATACGCCGCCGCCAGGGCCCTGATGACGCAGCTGAGCGATCGCTGGGGATTCCTCTTTCTACAGGCCAGCAACCCCGAGCTCGTCCTGAAACGCCCCGAGATCTCCCGGGATCTGCTGCTGCTGCAGGGGCTCTCCTTCGTACGTTCACGGGAATACCAGAGCGCCGCCCGCGAGTTCCGCAAGATCATCGAGGAGTTCCCCTTCGACTTCGAGGGACACTACCATCTCGGCTTCTCCTACCTCCTGCTCAAGAACTATACCCAGGCGATTTACCACTTCGAGGTTGCCCGCAGGATCAATCCGAAGGATGAGCTGACCCTCTACAACCTGGCCTGCGCCTGCTCGCTCGCCGGCCGGCTGGAGAAAGCCCTCGAGGCCCTGGATGCCTCCGTCGAGGCGGGATTCAAGGACCCCGACCACCTGGAGAATGACCGCGACCTCGACCCGCTGCGTGAGCTCGACGGATACAAGCGGATCCTCGAAAAATGCAACGCCGACGAGTGAGGCCGCCCCGCTGAGTCCTTTTCTTCCGACGCCTCTTGCCGTACCGTATCCGTTCGCCTCCAGCGAACCAACAGCAAGTGGTCCCGGAAGTAACAGGATGGAGTCATGAGCGAAGAACACAGAGGGGAAGCTGAAGCCGGCACGAACCCTGAGCCGGCCGACACCAGGGATCCACCGAAAACCATCGGCGGAATTATCCGCCACCTCGGCCCTGGCCTGATCATCGCCGGGTCCATCGTCGGCTCCGGCGAGCTGATCGCGACCACGATCGTTGGCGCCGAGGCGGGCTTCTGGCTCCTGTGGATCATCATCATCGGCTGCGTCATCAAGGTCCTCACCCAGGTCGAGATGGGACGCTATACCATCTCATCGGGGAAGACCTCTCTCGGCGCCATGGCCGAGGTGCCGGGACCCCGCATCCGGGGTCGGGGCAACTGGCTCACCCTCTACTGGTTCCTGATGTTTGTCTTCAGCCTCGGCCAGCTCGGCGGCATCGTCGGCGGCGTCGGACAGGCGCTGATGATCAGCGCCCCGATCACCGAAGATGGACGCAACTACAACGAATACCTCGACCTGAAAACCGATCTGCAGGTGCGGCGCCAGGCCGTCAACCTGCTGACCCGGAAGCTCTCGGCAGACGCCTCTGTGATCCCGGCGGCCGAACGAACAGAGCTCGATGCTGAAAAAAAACGGCTCGAAGCCGGGATCCCGAAAATTGAAGCCAGCCTGGAAAAGCTCGGCAAGGAACCCGAAGCGCCCCTGGACGATAAGATCTGGGCCGCGATCATAGCGATTGGTACGGCGGGCATTCTCTACGCCGGACGCTATGGTTTCATCCAGCTCTTCGCGACCCTGATGGTGTTCTCCTTCACGATCATCACGGTCATCAACCTCTTCGTCCTGCAGAAAAACGGAATCTACGCGGTGAGCGGCGGCGAGTTCCTTGACGGACTCAAGTTCCAACTCCCTCCCGCTGAACCCGGAAGCGACAAGAACGCCCTGTTGACCGCGCTGGCGGCCTTCGGAATCATCGGCGTAGGGGCATCCGAGCTCGTCGCCTACCCCTA
>CAJWMA010000017.1 GCA_913042995.1 uncultured bacterium
GCGAACCGCGAGCATCATCCTGGTCATCTCAGCTCTCTCCGTTCAGAGGGCCGAAGAGTTCCGTTGAAAAATACCGCTCCATCCGGTCGGGGAGCACGGTGACGACCCGCGCATCGGGTCCGAGCTTGTTCTGCGCTTCGAGCGCCGCGGCGTAGTTCAGCCCGGAGCTCGGTCCTACCGGGAACCCCTGGCGGATGAGCTTCCTGGCGGTATCAAAGACCAGGTCGTCACTGATGTCCAGCTCGACCAGGCCATCGAGTTTCGCCTCGCTGTAGAGTTTTGAGACACTCTCCTCGACCACCCCCGGCACGCAGGGACTGAAGCTGCAGCACTCGAGCTCCTGGAGGGCGGAGCCGCGAACCGGCCGCGCTGCAAAAGGAGTGACCTCGCAGCCGGCTTCGCTGAAGGCTGAGTGCAGGCCGACGATCGTGCCCCCGGTGCCGACTCCGCTGACGATCCCATCGACGGTCCCGCCCGGGATCTGCCGGAGGATCTCCTGCCCGGTCCACACCCGGTGGGCCTCGGCATTGTCCGGGTTTTCAAACTGCCTTGTGTAGAGGGCGCCTGTCTCGCCGGCGAGCTCTTCGGCTTTGCGCAGGGCGCCGTGGATGCCTTCTTCCCCCGCCACCAGCACGACGCGCCCTCCGTAGGCCCGGATGGTCAGCTGTCGTTCCCTGCTGACGCCCTCAGGCATTACAGCAATGAATTTGAGGCCCATCTGGGCGCAGGTCATTGCCAGGGCGATGCTGGTCGAGCCGCTGGAGGCCTCGACGACAGTGCCTCCCTCCTTGATTCTTCCGTCGCGCCAGGCCTTCTCGACCATATAGCGGGCGATGCGGTCCTTGGTCGAGCCGCTGGGATTGAGGAATTCAAGCTTGCACCAGATGCCGGCCCCTCCCGGCTCAAGACGTACCTCGACCAGCGGAGTGGCCTCGATTTTCTGGACGAATCGTCCTTCGCTCTTGAATGGATTGCTCATTTAATCCGTGGTGGTAGGGAAGCCTCGCCTCGCCCAGCCCTCAACGATGACATTGCCGAAGGCGTCCAGCTCAGCGTCGTAGCCGCCCTGCATATCGACAATCTCCGTATATCCGCCGGCTGTCAGCATCGTTGCCGCCTTCAGGGATCGTCCGCCGCGCAGGCAGGCGGTGATGATCCGGCTGTCTTTGTTGAATTGTTCTTCCACCTGGCTGGTGAATTCCGGATTCGGCACGAGGCCGGGCCCCATCGGGTTGCTGGTTGCCACGGGAATGTTGACGGAGCCGGGAACATGCCCCTGGGCGAATTCTTCTTCCGACCTGACATCGAGGTACGTATAGCTTTCCCCGGAGTCGAGCAGCGTCCTTGCCTCTTCAGGATCGATTCTCTTGATATCCATCGATAATGTACCTCTTGAATAAACCTTGCAAGATAATGCGACGAAGCGGGTGCGGGTGCAAGTAAAGTACTGTCTGCTGAGTCGGCAGATGGAGGCGTACTTTTGCGCAAAGGAATGGCAGCTTGAAACCCGTGTTGACTGAAAGCACCGCCGGCGTCTACTGCCCGGCCGGGGATTTTTATATCGATCCTCGCAGGAGGGTCCCACGAGCCGTTGTGACCCATGCCCACATGGACCACTTTCGTTCCGGCTGCGGGGAATATTATTGCTCGAGCTCCAGCCTGGATTTGATGAAGCTTCGCTTGCGGGGGAGTCCTCAGGTGACCGGGGTCGAGTTCGGCGAGCAGATTGAGCTTGGGGATGTGAAGGTGTCATTTCATCCCGCCGGGCATATTCTTGGCTCTGCCCAGATCAGGGTCGAGGCGGCCGGAGAGGTCTTCGTGGTGTCGGGTGATTACAAGCGTGGCGCCGACCCCAGCTGTGAACCGTTCGAGGTCGTCCCCTGTGATACCTTCATCACCGAGGCGACCTTCGCTCGCAGCGGCGCGGCCTGGAGGCCGGGTGAAGAGGTCATCGCAGAGGTCGGGAAGTGGTGGGAGGACAACCGCCGCGAGGGGAAGGTTTCCGTTCTTTACTGTTATGTGCTGGGCAAGCTCCAGCGGGTACTCGCCGGGCTCGGGGCTCTCGATGGGGAGCGTGAGGTCTTTATTCACAGGGATGCGGAACCATACAACGACTGCTATCGCAGGGCCGGTATTCAGCTGGCACCAACCCGGATCGTTCCCAGGAAACTCGATGGCTGGTCTCTGGGGGGCGCCCTGGTTCTGGCGCCGCCAAAATACCTGCAGCCCTCCTGGTACCGCAGGTTCGGGAAGACAGAAACGGCCTTCGCCTCCGGCTGGATGGCCCTTGAAGATTCACGTAAGAGGGGCTACGACAAGGGTTTCGCACTTTCTGATCATGCTGACTGGAGTGAACTACTGCAGACAATCGAGGAAACGGGCGCAAGCAACGTTATCACCTGTCACGGTGAATCCAGCGAGCTCGAGGAGCACCTCGCGGGCCGCGGCCTGGTGGTATCTTCTCTTCCGCGGGCTTGAGTTGGAGAGCCTGAGGGCATAATCTGATTGCTTTGCGGCCGCGGAAGGCTACAATCACCCGTTTTTCCGACTGACCAAACGGCTCAATTCACTCACAGGAGTACTGGATGCGCAAAAAGCATCGCGGAAGAAGAAAGCTCGGGCAGAAAAAGCGCCGGGCCCGCAAGAAGCGGCGCCAGAAGAAGTAATACCTTCTTCCAGCTGGATTTTATTTCGTCTACCGAATATTCGTTCCGGGACCGCCTTCTTTCCGGACAATGGGTTCCGTGTTTGCCCTGGTGGGTGAGAAGCTGACTTTTCATTCTGGAAGGCCCGCCGGGGAGTTGGGACTCTGTTGGAGGAGTCTCCAATACGAAACATCCTCCTGGTGGGGGGTGTCGCCGATGGGGGGCAAGGGCCGGCGTTTTTCTTCACACAGCTTGCGGCCTTCACGGGTCGTCCGAGACAGGGATTGATCGATGGAGCCTATTTCCGGCCTGATCTCAGCGCCCTATACACCATTCAAGCCGGATGGCAGTGTTCACCTGGAGCGGATCGACGACCTGGTTGAGCACACCGCCGCCACCGGCCTGGCGGGAGTCTTTCCCTGCGGGACAACGGGAGAGTTCCCTTCCCTGACCCTCTCCGAGCGTCGGCAGGTTTCCGAGCGCTGGACGCAGGGAGTCGCGGGACGTTTCAGGGTGATCGTCCATGTGGGCGGCACCTGCCTGGGCGATTCGAAGGAGCTGGCGGCTCACGCGGCGGGGATCCATGCCGATGGCATCGCCATGATGGCGCCCTATTTTTTCCGGCCCGCCACGGTTGAGGAGCTGGTGGATTATTGCGAACAGGTCGCCGCCGCGGCCCCGGATGTACCTTTCTATTATTATCATATTCCCGTCATGTCGGGAGTGACCCTCCCGATGCGCGACTTCCTCGAGCTTGCCAGCGGCAGGATTCCCAGTCTTGCCGGAATCAAGTTTACCCATCCTGACCCGATGGATATTCGCAGATGCCTGGCTTTTGAAGATGGTCGCTATGATGTGCTCTTCGGGATGGACGAGGCCCTGCTGGCGGCCCTCGCGCTTGGTTGCAGGGCTGCGGTTGGAACAACCTATGGTTTCGCCGCGCCATTGAGCCAGGGTATTATCGCCGCCTTTGACCGAGGTGACATGGATGAGGCGAACCGTTTGCAATTGCTCTCAGCCGAGATGGTGGCGGTGTATCGAAAATATAACGGGGCCCATCCAGCGATGAAGACCATGATGAAGATCTGCGGGCTCGATTGCGGGCCGGTGCGAGCTCCTCTCAGGCCTCTCTCTGAAGCGGAAGAGGACACCTTTCGCCGGGAGATCGAGGCGACGGGTGGTCTCCAGTTCTGCCCGGGGTCGGAAATGGCCGGCTGATGCCGCTCAGCTTCGTCTTCTCAGCAGCAGCTGGTCGATCGCCACCGCGGCGACGATAATGACCCCGGTCACGATCTCCTGAACCGGGTTGGGTATGTCGTAGAGGACGCAGCCGTTGCGTAGCAGGCTGATGATGTAAGCTCCCACGAGGGACCCCACCACGCTGCCCTTGCCGCCGCTGAGGCTCCCGCCGCCGATCACAACGGCGGCGATGATGTCGAGCTCCTTGCCGATCGCGGTGCTCGGGTCGCCGTTTCCAAGAGTTGAGAATTCCATGACCGCGGCCGCGCCAAAGAAGAGTCCGGCGAACATGTAGACCAGGACCTTCTGCCCTTCGACCCGCAGGCCGCAGAGACGGGCGGCGGTTTCATTCGAACCGATGGCGAAGACGTAGCGGCCAAACACCGTGAACTTGAGCACCGCCCAGAGGATGACCGCCAGGGCGACCAGGACGATGACTCCGCTGGTAAAAAGGCCAAGCCCCAGGCCGTAGGGGAGCTCACCATAGAGCAGCTCGTTGAGCCAGGTTTCCGGGGCGCTGATTTTCTGTTCACTCGAGAAGAGCTTTGCGAGACCGCGGGCGATGCTCATCATTCCCAGCGTGGCGATGAAGGGAACGATCTTGAAGCGTGTGATCACCAGTCCGTTGACCAGCCCGATGGCCGCTCCGGTTCCAAGCCCCGCCAGCAGCGCCACGGAAGGGCCGCAGCCTCCTTCCAGGCAAAGGGCGATGACCACGGTGGAGAGCGCGATGGAGGATCCCGGGCTCAGGTCGATGCCCCCGTTGATAATGACCAGCGTCATGCCGAGCGCGCCGAGCGCGATGATGGTGTTCTGGGTCGCCACGATTCCCAGGTTTTGAGGGCTCATCATGGCGAAGAAATTATTCAGGCTGCCGTTGGCGAAAAGGTCGACGGCGAAGAAGACGAGGAGGACCACGGCCAGGCTGAGGAAGGGCAGCAGCGCCCGGTAGACCCGGGCAAATCGCAGCGCGCCGGATTTGGTGAGATCGCCGGGTGTCAATTGTCCAGCCACTTTGAAAGGTCGGGCGAGTGCAGCTCTTTCATCTCCGGCGTATTCATGTTCTCCGCAGTGGCTACCTGTACGCCCGTATCGATATAGGGTTCGAGTTTTCCGCCGTTGATCTTGTTTACGACAGACTTGACGCCGAGGTAGGCCATGTTGATCGGATTTTGCAGTACGAGCCCGTCGATGTCGCCGCTTGCGAGTCCCTGCACCAGCTTATCGCTGGCGTCGAAGCCGACGAACTTGACCTTACCGTTGAGGCCGGCCTGCCTGAGGGCGCCAAGCATGCCTGCGGCGGCGGATTCGTTTGGACAGAATATTCCGTTCACCTCATTCTTGAAGCGTGTCAGCAGGTTCTGGGATTTCTGGTAGGCCTGCTCCTCGGTGGCTCCAGCCCGCTGGTCGCTGGAGATCAACTCAATCCCGGGGAACTCCTTCTTCATGGTGTCGAGGAAACCGTTTTCGCGCTGCATGGTGCTTTCGGAGCCGACCTGGTAGCGAAGCAGGATGGCCTTTCCTTTTCCTCCGAGAACCTCGCCCAGGCGCCTTGCGCCGAGTACGCCCCCCTTGTAGTTGTCGGTCGCTACATAGGTTGCGAAGTCCTTACCTACCTCCGCATCGAGGCCGCTATCAAAGATGACCACCGGGACGCCCTTGGCCGTGGCATCGCGGACCGGTCGTGCCAGGGCTGATTTGTCCAGGGGCGCGAGGACCATTCCGTCAATTCCCCTTGAGACGAAGGTGCGGACCAGGTTGATCTGTTCCTCGGTATTGTCTTCCTTGAGGGGGCCTTTCCAGATGATCTCGATCTTCTGGCCGCCCGCGCCGTTGAGCTCCCGCTGGGCCTTGACCGCTCCCGCGTGCACCATCCTCCAGAAGTCGTGCGTCGTTCCTTTTGGTATGACAGCGATTCGAAGGCCGTTTCCAGGAGCCTCTTCGGAGCCGCCGCCGCAACCGCTCAGCAGCGCGAGGCTCAGAAGGAGGGAGAGAAATCCTTGGAAGAAACCTGTTGACGGTGTTTTAGACTGCATCTTCTTCTGCTCCGTGTTGTCGATAAATGAAAGGTTCAACATTCTAAGCAAAGCTTTCAGGGGGGGTCAATACAGGCCATCGAGGTGATCCTGGGTAATACGGGGGAAAGAATGGGAATCTTTCATCGCTGGACAATCACCCCTCTGGTTTTACAATGGGGCAATCATGGAAACCTTCGTGGTTCCATTCATACAATAGGCCCAGTCTCAGGCTCATATATTTATTTTCTTTGGGGAAGAACCGGGAATGTCTCTCAGAAAAAAAATCAGCTTCGTTTCAGCTCTTGCTCTTGTTGTTTCCACCTTGCTCCTTCCGGGAGTGTCGATCTCCGTTCGAGCGGCTGACGCGATCAGCGAGGCGATCGATGCGGGAACGACCTATCTTCTCGGCCAGGTGAAGGCCAAGCAGGTCGGTCATCGCGCCGAGGGGCAGGTCGCCCTGGAGACCTATGCCCTGGTGGTATCGGGAGTCAGCGTTACCCATCCCCTGATTCGCCGTAACTTTGACCATCTCCATGCCCGGATGTCCAAGAGCAAGCATACCTATACGCTGGCCTGCTATATCTTCGCGCTCGATGCGGCCATTTCCCAGATTGAGCAGGACATCCTGATCCTCGCTCCGGCGAAGGCCCAGGCGCTCTTCAGGGACAATCCCCGTATCGGTAAAGAGTTCAGGCCCCATCTCAAGAAGGCGGTCGAGAACCTGGCGGACATTCAGATGGCCGGAGGCGGCGGCTGGAGCTATGGCCCCTCCAAGGACCGATTTGACAATTCAAATACCCAGTTCGCCGTGCTGGGTCTCGGGGTTGGCGTGAAGCGCAACATCCCGATCGACCGAAAGGCCTGGCTGAAGATCATGGACCACTTCGTCGATGGCCAGCAGGAGAAGGGGCCTGAGGTCGAGGAGAGGGTTACCCTGATGAAACCCTCCGACAAGGAGGCGTGGAACAGCAAGGTCAAGCTGATCGATGGCGACAAGAAGCCCCTCGCGGCTGGCAAAGACGACAAGGGCTCGAAGCGGAAGAAAAGCCGCCAGGGCCGCACCGTGGTCGTCACGCCGGCGAATCCCGAGGTTGGCTTCGAAGGCATCAAGGTCTATAAGCGGGGCTTCGATTATACGAATAAAGGCGGCGCTACCTGGAATATGACCTGCGCCGGTCTCTCGTCGTTGATCCTTGCCCGTAACAGCCTCGAGGGCAAAGTTCCCAAGCAGATGCTCAACGCGATGAACAAGGCGGTGCGCGATGGTTACGGCTGGTTGATGACCAGCTGGGCTCCGACCAAGAGCTACTACGGTATGTACAGCCTCGAGAAGGTCGGTGACCTGGGAGATGTCAAGCTCTTCGGAAAACACGACTGGTTTGACGAGATGTCGAAGCATCTCATCGGTCAGCAGCTGGTCGATGGGAGCTGGCCTGGCGGGGCCGCTCACGGTGAGAAGGAAGATCCCCGCATTCCGACCTCCTTCGCCCTGCTGATCCTGAACCGCGCCAGCTCACTCATTACGAAGAATCCGAACAGCCGCATTGTCGTTTCCGGCAAGAGCAATCCAGGGGAGAGCGGAGCGCGAGACTGGGTTTATATTCCCGATCTCAATAAGACGGTCCATTATCCGAGCCTCATGCGTCACATTCGCATGCGTCCCAACGTTAAGCTCATCAGGTTCCTCGACAACATCGTCGAGAGCTATCCGCTCGAGTTCAAGGGTGAGCTCATTCCCGACATGGCCAAGGTACGAGATGCGATCAGGAGTAAATCTGTTCGCGCGGTTATCGATGGTCATCTCGAGAAGATCACCGGCTACGAGTACAAGGAGTGGGAGAGCTACCTGAAATGGTACCGCCGCTGGGAGCGGGTCATGGCGATCGGGTTGTCGAAAAAGAAAGAGAACGTACAGGATCTCCTGACTTATTACGCCAGCACCAAGCGAAGCGTGTCGCTGAAAAAAGCGGTCATGTGGGCGCTCGTTCAGTGCCAGGCGCAGGAAGGTCTGCCTCTTTTCCTGGCCGATCTTGATAATGAGGACGCGGGTATTCGCCAGGCCGCCTACGGCTATATCAAGGCCTACTTCGTAGATTTCCCACCGGCATTCAACCCCCAGGCGGCCGATGCGACGCGTAAGGCGCAGGCCGAGAAGGTCCGCGTCTGGTGTAGCGCTCAACTCGCAAAGCAGAAGGCCAGGGGATAGGATTTTCCCTGCTGAAGCGGAGCTGATTCTTTGCCACGCTGGATAATTATCGTAAACCTGGTGGGCCTTGCGGTTCTTCTCCTGGCGCTTGGATTCGCGGCGCTGCTGGAAGATGATCGAGTTGCCCCCCCGGCGAATACCGGGAAGGTGACCGGCGCCTCTGAGCCGGCCGTTCTCCAGGTCAAGGCATCGCCTCTCCTGGCTACTGGACCGATTCTCGATTTTTCCGAACCCTATCTCCGTGCCCGCGGCGACTGGTTCCGTGAGCGGTTTTCCGGTTTTCGTTCCGAGCTCTCCGGCCTGGAGCCATCGGCGGTGACGACGAATAGTTTTACGACCGAGGTTCTTCGCGCTCCGATCACCGAGGGCGCCTGGCAGGGCTCACTTGCCCCTGAGAGCGTTGAACGGCGCAAGGCGGACGAGGGGCAGATTGTCGCCGCCCGCGCCCTGTTTTCCGTCCCCGGGGTCAAGCCCCTGGACCTGCTTGTTTACCTCATGTGTTCGGACTTCAAGGCCCAGATTCCCAACGATCCAATGGACCGTATGGAACATCATTTTCCGGGCGAAGGCTCGCCTGGAGGCTGCCTTGATGAGCCGCCGAAGCTGAAGCCCAACCAGGTGCTCAGCCATGAGGTCTGGGAGCCCGCGCTGCTGAGGAAGGGGACGGACATCTGGTTTATCAACGAGCTTCGGCGCGAAGGGGATTGTCTCTATTTTATCTATCGGCTCGTCAAGTACTGTCAGCCAACGGATTCCTATACGCCTGTGCGACTGGCCACCGGTCAGTACGCCGTACTCCCGGCGGGCTCCGGTTCGGTCGTTCTGCTGAAGAGCTATTACAATGGCCAGGCCATCCCGGGCTTTTCAGATTTTCTCGTCAGGAGCAGGACCAATGCTTTTTACTCCGGCATCGCCAGCTTTCTTGCTGAGCAGGTTCCGGGATGGAAGCCATCGGAGCGTGCGCGAGCCTGGAGAGCGAAGCTCGGGGTTGATTAGCCCCCGGAGCGGCGGACCGTCGTGCCTCCGGAGGCGCCAGAGCTTCTTGACCTGCGGGTGCTGGCGGCGGGTACCGCCCGCCTGGTAAGGCGTTCCTGCTCATGGAAGGGCGGAATGTAGATGAGCAGCTGGTTGGTGACGGCGTGCGGGACTATGCGCACCCCGTTTCCGTAGCGGGTCTCGAGCAGGGGGCGAAGAGTTACCGCAAGATCTTCCGCTCGCAGCCATCGGCAGGGATAGATGAGGGTTCGGTTGATTCTGATTGCATGATCACCGTCTTGAAATCGCGCCTGCTCTTTTTCTTCGAGGTCTTCACGTGAGAGGCTGGCGGCGTCTTGTTCCCGCTCAACGCTCTCGCCGGGATCTTTCGCCTGGTCCAATCCTCCGGGGAGGTTGTCGATGGACCCGCAACCGCAAAGCAGGAGCGGCGGGAGAAGGACGGCAAAGGTTGAGAGGCGGAGGAGTGCTTGCATCATCTGAAACGAGTCGCTATTGGTCAATCTGGACGGGCCTATCCTAACCGCCCATCTCATTTCTGCCCCGGTATATTTTCATGATGATGAGCTCGGCGACGAGCGCCAGCAGGAGCGCCCCTCCGGCAACGGCGAGAGCCACGGCGGGCCAGTCCGGAAGGAACCTGGCCGCGGCGCCGCAGGCCAGGGGGCCGAGCATCAGTCCAAGGGACAGTACGGCCTCGTGGAGCCCGCTGTTCCTGCCCGCGCGCGCGGAGGCAGTGAGGCCGTAGTAGAAGCTCAGCGAGTAGGACAGCGAGCTGAAGATGCCAAGCAACGGCAGGAGGACAAAATAATAGACCGGGTTGTCTACCTGGCTGAGCGTGAGAAGCGCGGCGCCGGCCGCGAGCTGGACGGCAAAAAGCCACGCCGGCGAATGATTCCAGCCGTTGAGCCGGCGCAGGGTGAAGAAACCGCCAAACCTTGCAAGATTGATGCTGAAGGCCAGCAGGCCGATCATTGCCACGTCAATTCCCAGGTGTTTTTCGCCGAGATAGGGCAGCTGGTTGGTGATTCCGATGAAGGCGAAGTAGGCCGAAAAATTGGCCACCCACGCCACCAGCAGCAGGTGGGCGCTGTTTGGCGCCGCCCCGGCGAGCTTCAGTTCATCGGTTTTATCCCGGGGTTCTATTCGCAGCGGCGGGGCCAGCAGCGCGAGGGCTGAGCCGCTGAGAGCGAGCAGGAGGATCACCCCTGCCTTGAAGCCGAGCTGGTCGTAGAGTCCGGGGCCAAGCAGGCAGCCCATGCAGATTCCCGCCGCCCACACGCAATTGAAAGTTCCTGCCGTTTTCCAGAGGTTGCGCGGCCCGCTGGCCTCTCCCATCTCGCGCTCGAGCGGAGCCCAGTAGAAACCCAGGCCAATCCCAAGTACAGGCGCGGCCAGGTAGAGGTCCGCGAGGCTGTCGCTGAAATAGACGATTGGAAGAGCCGCGGCGAAAACAAGGGCCGCTCCCGGCAGGTAGAGCGAGCGTGATCCGACCCGGTCACTCAGGCGGCCTGTAAGGATGCAGACGATCGTATAGGTCGCGTTGATGGCGGTTCCAATCAGGCCCAGCTCCAGGGGGTCGGCATCGAAGCTCTTCAGAGCCTTAATCGGAAGCAGCAGGCCAGCGCCATAGGCTGTGGCATCCATGCAGAAGGCCGCGGCGTATATTCTCAGGCGGGCTGTATTCATGAGTTCAGGAGTACCATCAGAAAGGCGCGGCCTACCAGACCTTCGTTTTCAGCTCCCGGTCCACCTCGAATACCCGCCCGCCGAGGCTGATCTTCCCGGGCGCCATTCCCTGGTAGATCCGGACCTGCTCCGCCCGCAGATACATCTTCCCTTCGAGTGAGCGAACGGTGAAAAAGGCGGGACTGTCGTAGGTGAGACCATCGGCCTCCAGCGCGTGGAAGGCGAGAAAGAAGGGGTGGCGCACCAGGAACCCGTATTGCGGCAGCACAACCCTGGCTTCCTTGTCTTTGTAGGGCGTCTTGCCGAAATTGACCAGGACCCGGAGGTCGGCGCTGAAGAAGCTCTCCTGGACCGATCCATCGGCGGTCAGGAAGCGATGGCTCGTCAGGCGGTTGCGCGCGCACAGCCGGGAGAGCCAGGTGGAGACCTCGTAGGTGTTCTTGATGAAGAGGTCGTGGGCCCCGAGTTTTTTCCCGGCGGTCCAGCCGGCCTCCCGGGCGAAGCACGAGGAGGCCGCTTCACCGCCGCCGGGAGCTGGTTGCTCGGGCGATTTGAAATACAGGCCAGGGGGAAGCGCGTAGACGGGCGGCTGGCCGTAGAGCAGGCAGCAGAGGAACCCGGCCGCGTCCGATGGCCCGAGGGCGTCAGTCCCGCCGAAGCCGAGTCTCGCCACGTGTCCGTAGATTGCCGGGACCAGCGGGAAGGCGGTTGGTGAGGAGGCCGCGGCAAGCTTTGATTGCAGGACCCTGTCGAAGAGGGAGACCGTGTGAAGGTCGCCTGGGAGAGCGTGCGAAATTCCCACGAGACCGAAGATCTTTTCCGTCTCGCTCAGCAGGTCAGCCCTGCTTGCAAGCAGCAGCCCCCAGTCCTGCCGGCCGGGGTCCAGGCCTTCTGTTTCATTGATGAAAAGCAATTGGGGGTCGCAGATCGCCGCCAGGTTGTTGAAGCTGTCGGTCGTTCTGACCACATCGGCGGCGGCGCCCCAGGCCTCCGAGCGGTTGAGGGTCTTTTCGGGCGGCGGGTTGTAGAGCTGATCGAGATCTACCCCCAGGCCGAAGAGATGTCCCCTGGACCGAATCTCTTCGGCGGCCTTCGACAGCTCCGAGTTGCCTCCGCATTCTCCCGCCGCGTTCCAGCGCGTGAGCTGTCCGTCCTCTCCCGCTCCTGTCGCCAGCCAGTTCTCCGGGACCACCAGGGCGCGGTCGATGCCAAGAACCTCTTTCCAGTGGCGGGAGACCGCGCCAAGCTGCTTAAAGTCGTAGCGAACCTCCCGGCTGGCCAGGGGGCCCCTGGCGTCAGCCGTCATCGAGGGGCGCCACATGGCCGCGCCGATGAAAGCCCGGAGATCTTCTCTCTTCGAGGTCTTGAATCGCAGGGAGTCGAGGTTCCTGCCGCCCTGCACCCAATTGGCGTAGACCCTCGCGGTTTCCATAATCTCCATGTTGATCTCTGTCGGGACAAGGAAGGTCAGCTCGCCCGAGTGACCGTTGAAATCAGCGCTGGTGAAGATGCCTCGCTTGCCCGGAAATTTCTCATCGTCCACCGCTTCGCGCTTGATGGTGAGCGCGGCCTCCGGGTCGCTCCAGCAGAAGGCCAGCGCCCCGGCGAGACGGCTGAGTCCGATGACCGGCAGAGAGTAGGCGCTTGCGGAGGTCTCGCCGCCGGGCGCCAGGGGCCGGTCCAGCCGGATCTCGAGCGGGCCGGTCTCCGCGGCGCGATGGAGCTCTCCGACTCCGCGCGGCAGGAGGATCTCGCCGTTGTCGGAGTCGCTGATCCAGAGAGACCTGTCCAGCAGGCGCAGCCCGGAGACCTGCTCCCGGCTCTCCTCGGGCACATCAAAGGCGAGCGCAAGCTGGTTCCCATCCTTGATCTTACGCCACTCGAGCCAGATGGGCGGCAGCTCACGGCTGCTCGATCCCGCGCGGAAGCGAATTCGATCCGAGCTCGCATTCAGGTTTTCAACCTTATCGACAGGCGTGGTTTCTCCATTTTTCAGCAGGATGGAGCAGAAGCCCTTGCGGTTCCAGGAGGAGTAATACCCGACATTCGATCTGCGGACACTCAACCGGAAGCTCGAGGTATGCCTGTCCATGTGAAACACGTAGGTGGAATTTTCCAGCGAGACCGGCTCGAAGACCCAGCTGTCGAGCGCCTTGCGCCGCTTTTCGAGCTCCGTCTCGCCGAGCCCTGCTTCCTGGCCGCTGGTCGCCCATCCCGGTCTGAGGCAGAGAGCCTGCAGGATGAACAGGCCCAGGGCCAGGCCGCCCGCGGCGCGCGTTCGGATACCTGCTGTCGGATAGCGGGTCTTCATCGTTTTTCCCCGGTCTTAGCATCCTGGCGGCCGGTATTTCCGGCCTCTTCACCCGGATGGTACACCCGCAGAGAGTTTTTCTCGATCTCTTCACGTGAGAATAGGGCGGGCTTGAGCTTTTTGCGGGCGAACAGTTTCGCCTGGTCCAGGTGGTGCGGCGAGTCCGGATCGGCGCTTTGACCGAAGACGAGGATGGAGCGAGCCCTGGCGGCCGGGCCAAAGTTGACGACACTCACATAGGAGTGGCCGGCGACTCCATAACGCTTCTTTTGTCCATCAACCCGGCGGGCGTAAAAATTGAAGACCATGCCCAGCCAGCCGGGCCCTCCGGCGATGGGCAGGCTGGGGGCGGAATCACTGAAGCCCGGCTCCTGGCTCGGAGGAATTCGCTGCAGCCGGTTGAGCTCGCCCCAGGGGACATGCCAGGTGCCGAAGTACCATCGCAGCCCGGCTGTCGCCCGGGCCAGGTTGCGCAGCGCTGTACGCGGGTCTTTGCGCGGGTCGAGCTTGAACTTGCCGAGCTCGGCCCAGACGGCGAAGAGTGTCATCTCGGTGGAATCGACCCGCGCGACACGATCCCATTTCTTCAGCTCGGCGACCGGGAGCGCCAGTTTTTTGGCCAGCCTCCGGTCGTTTCTTTTTGCCAGCTCCCAGGCCCTGACAATTTCCGGTATCTGCTCCTCGGCAAGCAGCACCGTGGTGTCGAAGCCGGCCTCGCAGAGGGAGTCGAAGGTGAATTTTTCTTTGCGGGAGAGCAGCCGCCTGGAGATTTTCGCCCGGGGATTGTCCTTCTCGGTCACCATATAGGGGGGGAAATCGCCGGGCTGGGGGTTGTCTCCAATGGTCGTGGTGAAGGGGGTCTGGTTGCAGTTCTGCAGAAATCCGCTGGGAGGATTGAGGAGCTGGGGCAGCTCAGCAAGGGAGTGGCAGCCGCGCCACTCGGTGCCGGGGTCGCTGCCGTCGACGGGTTCGCTCCAGTTGAGCCCGGGAGCTCTTCGGGGGACGGCCGCGTTGTAGACGTAGAAAATATTCCCTTCACGGTCGGCGTACATGATGTTGAACATCGGGATGGCGAGCGGCTCGATGGCTTTCCTGAACTCTTCGAGAGATCCGGCCCGGCTCATTGCGTACCATTGGGCGATCTGCCCGCCCTTCACGAACCGGGAGAGCCTGAGACTGACGGGCTTTCCCTTGTGAGTTCCGACGATGGGGCCATGATGGGTTTTGCGGAACTGGTAGAGCTTCTCCCTGATGCCCTCCGGGCCGAGAATTTTGAGTGTTTCGCTCCACTGTTCAGCCCGGCGGCGTTCTTTGCCCCAGCGGTAGGCCAGTGGGTCCTCGGGGTCGTCGAAGGTTTCTACGTAGAGATCGGCAATGTCGGGATAATTGACCGTGTGGCTCCAGCCGAGCTTCTCATTGTGTCCAAGGGTCGGTACAAGAGAGCCGAAGAAGGCCGCCCCTGACATGTTCAGGCCCTCTTCGCTGTGAAGGTGCCCTTCGTAGAATTGACCCGGCCCGAAGTAGGGCTGGTGGGGATTGATGAAGAGGAGGGCCTGGCCCGATTCGGTTTTCGAGGGGGCGATGGCCCACATATTTGACCCCTGGCTGTGCTCAGGGGGTAACTCCTTCAGCGTTCCCTGCACGTTGCGGCCGCTGATTCCCTCTCTGCGCAGAACGAATTGTACGTAGAGTCCATAGCGGCAGAAGGCAAAGACGTGCCAGGGTTCGAAGCGTTTCAGGAGCCTTGGCTTGACGTCCGGGTTTTTCGCGAGGAAGTAATTGAGCCCCGCGGCGAAAGCATCGCAGAGCGCCCGCAGGCGGGGAGCGGAGCGTTCATATTCCTCCATCGAGAGGCGCTCTATCTCGAGAGCCCGCACCAGGAGATCCCCCGGCAGCGCCTCCTCGCCATGCACCTCGGCGGCGCGTCCGGTCGCGAGGATGAAGTTTTCCTCGATCTGCCAGAAGTTGTCCTCCGCCTGGGCGTACAGGTGTCCGAAGACCACGCTCGCATCGGTCGGCCCGTAGATGTGAGGCACGCCCCAGGAATCCCGATGGATTGTGACGGAGCGAGCGACCGCGCTCCAGTCGCCGCCTCCTTTCGTCTCTTCGCAATGGGCGGACTTCCAGCCGGCGATGGCGCAGACCAGGAGCAGCTGAGGAAGAACCCCCTTCAGCACCCTCGGCCGCCTGCTCGTATGGTCTTTTTTCCGGACCCGGATCATTCAGCTCCGGCCGCCTTGCGAAGGGTTTGAAGAGCGGCGGTTGCGACCGTCGCGGGGTCGGGCTTGTAGTCAAAGGGCTCGGTTGAGACCCAGCCGTCATAGCCGCTTTCCGCAAGCGATGAGAGGATCGGGGTGAAATCGAGCTCGCCCATTCCCGGTCCCTTTCCATCGGGTTCGTTCGCGTGAAAGTGACCAGCGCCTTTTCCGTGGCGGAGGATGGTCCCTTCGATACCTTCGGGCATCGAGGACATGGCCTTGCAATCGAGCATATAGCCGATTCCGGAGCTGTCGATGGCATCCCGCAGCTCGAGCACCTGCTCGATGGTCTGCAGGAAGTTGGTTTCGGCCGGGCTGAGGGCTTCCAGCAGCAGCTGGACCCCAAGGTCTTCACAGGTCTGGCCGACCTCCTTCAGCGCCTCTGCGGCCCGGTCAAAGCCGCTTCGCGGATCTTGTCCATCTCCGAGATTTCTCTGCTTGGGTGAGCCGAAGATCATGACCTTGCCTCCGAGATCACTGCAGAATCGAGCCAGGGCCTGCAGATAGCTGGTGGTGCGGGCGCGGACGGACGAATCGTCGGTGGTCAGGTGCAGTCCCGGCGGCGAGACCAGGAGCCAGTGGAGGCCGACAATCTCGAGGCCGGCGTCTTCGGCCTGCCTGCGGAGCTCAGAACGCTGGTCCGCGCTGACCTCCTCGACCGAATCGGCTGCGTTGAAGGGAGCGATTTCAATGCCGTCAAAGCCTGCCATGGCGATCTGGGTTATGGTCTCGCTCAGCGGCGTGCTGAAAACCTCGCTGCAGAGAGCGTATTTGAAAGCCATGGTCTGGAAGTCTCCTTGCCGCCTGCTGAAGGGGCTCCCCATCCTGCGTGGGAGCGTCCGCATTTGATGGGGTATTGTAGAGTGCCGGCGGGCAAAGTGGAATGGCGAAGGGCAGGGGCCGGTTCTATACTGTTCTCTCTTCGTAGTTGTTCATTGGTCCAGGTAACGCATGTCCTCGTCTTTGCCATCTTCAGACGATCCAGACCGAGAGGCCGGCGGGCAGGAATTTGATCCTGACGCGCCCACCCTGATGTTGTCCTATCACGGCACCCTGGAGCGGCGGGCGGCTCCTGCCAGGGTTGCCGAGCCCAGTGAGGAGATGAGCTGGAATGCCCGCTACCGCATCCTGCGGAAGCTGGGTAGCGGCGGCCAGGGGGTCGTGTACCTGGCGCTCAGGGAGGGAGTCGATGGTTACTCGACCAAGGTCGCCATCAAACTCTATGCCCGGGATGAGTCGGTGTCGGAGTCCAGCCACCTGAAGGAGATGGAGCGCATCGCCCACCAGGGCCAGAAGATCAGCGAAATCCAGCAGGACAACCTGGTGAATATTCGTGACTTTGTCGCTCTCGAGGACACCCGGGTCATGGTCATGGAGTGGGTCGATGGATTGGATCTTCGCCAGCTTCTCGACGCGAAGCTCTACAGGGAATCCGAGGCACGGGTCACAAAGGCGGATTGGGACCGCCTGAACGATGTCCTGGTTTCCCCCGGGGAGGATCACTGCATGCTGAGACCCGCGGCCGCCGTCGATATTCTGCGCGGCTGCCTCGCGGGGCTGTCTTCCCTTCATCATCACGAGATCATTCACAGCGATCTGAAGCCTTCGAACATCATGATCAAGCGGACGGGTACGAAGAAACTCATCGACATGGACTCGTCCTGTGATCGCCAGGTCGATCTGCGGGCGGAGGTTCGAGGTACACCCTATTACATGGCTCCGGAACTGATCAGGGAGAGGGATGTGCGCTATCGCTCCGACATCGCCAGCCTCGGCTATGTGCTGATCGAGATGTTGACGGGCAAGCTGCTGTTCAAGGAATGCAAGACCCTTGATCAACTCCTCGAGAAGAAGCTGCGTTTACCTGGTGAACTGGTTGAGTACATGCCCCGGTATGACCATCTCGATCTTCGTCTCGATCTCCTCGAGCTCTGTACGAAGATGATCGCGGCTGATCCAACAGAGCGGTTTCCCGATGCCGAGGCGGCTGACCTGGGCAAGCTCGGCGCGGCGAGCTTTCACCGTCAGCTGGTGAAACACGACCTCTCGGCCGAGTATTCGCGGGATCTCGGCTGGTGGATCGACCTGGTTCATCCGGCTGAGGGAGACTAGTTCATCAAAAACGGTTCTTTTATCAAAAAAGTTCGGGGCGCTCCTCGCAGGCTATAAGATAGGGGGAGTGTTTACCCGGGGGGGCCGCTCGCGGCCCGGGTTTTCACACAGGAAGCCGCCCTGCGGAGCGCGGTGAATGATTACCTGTTTTAGCTGAGGAGCCTGCAGATGCCGTGTCGTCTTTACCCGGGAGTCTTTGTTTTCCTGATCCTGGCGGCGGCCTCGCCAGCCATCAGCGCACGCAGCTTCCGGGTGGCGCAGCTTCCTAACGGTTTCGAGATGGGCTGCACCTCCTGTCACGAAGGTTTCGGAGGAGGCCCGCGTAACGCCTTTGGATTGGATGTCGACAGAACCCTGGTCAATGGGAATGTCGATTGGCAGGCCATCTGCGACCTGGATTCGGATGGGGACGGTTACACCAACGGACAGGAGCTCGGTGCGGGCTGCGACTGGACCGAGGGAGAACCGGTGCCGGACGGCGATTTTCCCAGCAACCCCGGCGAATCCGATTCGTTTCCCGCTCCTGACCTCGGAGTTACCATCGAGGCTTCGGAAGAGTCGGTGGAGGCAGGAGGGAGTCTCTCCTATACGGTCGCGGTCTTCAACCTGGGGTCCAGGGACGCCGCTGATGTGCGGATTGAGCTCCTGCTTCCCGAGGGGATGACGGGCGACATTCCGGGGGATGAATGCGGTGTGAACCCCGGCGGAGTGTCGTGTTTCCTGATCGAGGACCTGCAGCCCAATTTCGGTTCGAATCTTTTTTTCCCCGTCGAGGTCAATCCGAACGCCGCCCCCGGAACCTACGTGGTGGTCGCCCGGGTGAGCTCCTCGACAGAGGAAATCGATGATGACAATAACACCGCCAGCATCGAGGTGGTTGTTACCGCCTCCGCCTCCCGGACCGCCTTCCGGCGCGGAGATGCCAATGATGACGGTCAGCTTGGAATATCCGACAGCCTGTGGTTGTTCGGCGCCCTTTTTCTTGGCGGAGACCTGCCGACCTGCAGGGAGGCCGGGGATGCGAACAATGACGGCTCCCTCGACATTACTGATGGGATCTTCGTATTGTCTTATCTCTTCCTGGGAGGCCAGGCGCCTCCCGCGCCCGGAGGCGGCGCCTGCGGGACGGATTCCGATGCGGAGGGAGGTCCCGGGGATCAGGGATGCGAGGTCTATACCAGCTGCGGCTGACAGCCTCGGTTGGCGGATCACCTCGAAACCCGTCCCGGAAATCAGGTGATCCTGCCTGAAATCTGGGCATACTTGGGGTTTATGGAGGGATAGAGATGGTGTTCCCAGTTACCTGTTCCAGGTGTATTTTCCGTTTCGCTCGCCTCTCCTGCCTGTTGCTGGTATGGTTCGCATCCTGGCTCCAGGGGAGTGTAGAGGCGCAGCAGTATTCACGGCCGGTACGCGTTGGAACGATCAGCGATCTAAGGATTGATGAAGTCTCGGGTATGGTTCCCATTACCGGACGCCGGGACTATTTCTGGGTTCACAATGACTCGAAGAACGCGGCGCGTTTGTTCGCGGTCCGCAAAGATGGAGCCCTGGTGGCTGAGGTGGAGCTGCCCGGCGCCTCCAATACCGACTACGAGGATATCGCCACCGGCCCCGGTCCCGATCCCGCCCGCGTCTATCTCTTCATTGCCGATACAGGGAACAACGCGCTCAATCGAAACGAGCTCGTCATCTGGCGTCTGCCCGAGCCCTTCCTGCCGTCAGTCAATCTCAACCAGAGCCTGGTCGCGGAGAGGTCGGAGGCGATTCGTTTTCGCTATCCCACCGGAACCTACAATAACGAATCCCTGATCGTTCATCCCGCCACGGGCACTCTCTATCTCATCACCAAGGTCAATGGTCCGGCCGGCGTGTACCGTTTTCCCAGCAGCACACCGGGGGGCGCAGTACAGACGCTCGTTCGTATCGCCACCATGAATATCGGCGGCCTGGTGACAGCCGCCGACCTTACCCGCGACGGCCGCCGCATGCTGGTGCGGACCTTTCCCGCGGTCCAGGAATATCGGCTCCCGGAGGGGGCTCCTTTCGAGAGGATCTTTACCCAGCCGCGGATTATTCTTCCCAACGCAGGCGCGGCCGAACCCAAGAGCGAATCGATCTGCTTTGACCTGGATGACCGGGATTTCTTTACCTCCAACGAGGGTAACCCTGCTCCGATTCACCAGACCAGCCTGCTGCGGGAGCAGCCTTTCTGCGTTGAGGAGAATCCGCCGGCCCTGGCAGGAAGCTTTACCCGCGGCGACCTGGTTGAAGATGGTCCGAAGGGAGGCGAGGTTGACCTGAAGGATGCGATGACTCTTTTGAGGGTTCACCGGGAGGGAATTGCCCTGCCGTGTCCGGACGCGGCGGATTTCAATGATAACGGCCTTCTTGACCGGGAGGATTTCGACGCCTTTGTGCTGGCGCTGGCAGATGGCATCGCCCCCGCGCCGCCTTATTCCACTCCGGGGATCGATCCAACCCCCGATGAACTCGACTGTGGGCTGCAGAGGTCGGCCACCCTGGTGCCAGCCGGAGCTTCCTGGAGGTATTGGTATTCCCTGGATGTTCCCGCGGAAGGCTGGAGCCGGGAAGCCTTCGATGACTCGTCCTGGCAAGAGGGGCGATCGGGGATCGGGTTCGGCACGGCGGCGGTCGTGACCGAGCTCGACATGCTTCTGAACCAGCGGAGAGTCTTCTATGCCAGGCGCAGGTTCAATATTCCAGACCCGGCCGCGGTGAGCGCGCTTCTTCTGAGGATCGATTACAACGATGGATTCGTCGCCTATATCAACGGCCTGGAGGTGGCTCGCAGGGGGTTTGGAGATCCCGGCTTCGCCATTGCGGATTCCGCCTACGCTCGCTATCACCGCGGCGGAATCACTGAGGATGTTTTTCTTTGCCAGGAGTCGCTGCGGCCGGGTGAAAACATACTGGCTCTCGAAATCTACAACCGCTCGCGGCTTGACCGGACGCTGTTTTTCAGCGCCGAGCTGATGGATGTGAGAGACAACCAGGCCTCGGCTCCGGTTATCCCCCTTATCGAGGGGGCCGCGGCCGTTCGTGTAGAAATGGAACCGCCGCCGAATCTTGAGGGCCAGGGGAGCCTGGGGATCTATTGCCGCGGTGATGTTCCTGTCCTGGCCGGCAGCCTCGCCCTCGGCTATTCGGGCGAGCATTTTAATTTTTCCGATCCGGGTACGGAGGCCGAATTCGACTGGTGGCGGCTTTCGGTAGATGATGAGGCTGGAACGATCTCCTGTGTTTTCGTCTGTGACACCGATGGCCAGGGGCCCCTGGGGCTTCCAGCCGGGGTGGAGACCGAGCTGGGAAAGCTCCGGTATACGGTCAGGGCTGAGCGTTCGGGGACCACTCGCATCCGTTTCGAGGAACGACAGGGAGAGCTTCCGCTGAGTAATATCCTGCTCGGAGAGGGAGGGGGAGAGCTCGAGCTGGCGACAGAGGATCTCGAGACCGAGATCACCGACATTCGGTTGCCCTACATCGTTGATTACGTCAACGCGCGCGGCCGGCAGGGGGGGATCTTCTACATTGTCGGGCGGCATTTCAGCTCCGGGGTGAATTCGTTGCGGGTGTGCGGCCGGGAGGCGGAGTTTGAGCTGCTCGCTGATGGCCAGACTGTGCAGGCCGTCGCGCCGGGATGTGAGCTGGCCGGGCCGGCCAGCGTAGAGATCTGTACGGAGGCCGGCTGCCACCTCGATGAGGATGGCTTCTTCTATACCGAGGGAAATGGCGCCTGGGTTCGCGGAGACTCCAACGGAGACGCCGTCCTCGATATCTCCGATCCCATCCTGATGCTGGGCCGCCTTTTCCTGGGGGACCTGACACGGGAGACCTGTCCATCGGCTCTCGACGTGAACGCGGATGAAGCCTTTGACATCTCGGACCCCATCATCCTGCTGCGATTCCTCTTCCAGGGAGATGTCGTTCTTACCCCTCCGCTCGCTGCCTCCCCGCAGCTGTGCCCCTGATATCCGGCTCGCGGTTCAGGGAAGGAGGTCTCTGAGCAGGTAGGCTCCGAGGCCGATGAGGCCGCCGAATACATTCCCCCAGACAACCAGCCAGCCGAGATGCTTGCGAATCACATCCTCGATGATGTGTTTCACATCCTGCGGACTGAGATCTTCGAGGCGCCGCTCGAGCAGGCTGTCGACCTCTCGGCGGATGTCGGCTACCAGGCGTTCGATGTCGAGTTTGAGCGTTGAGGGATTGGCCGAGAAGCTCCGGGCCGTCTCGAGAACTTTTTTCTTCAGCGAGCCGGTGAAAGATTCGACAAAAGTTCTGACGATATCGAGGATCGTGTCTTTTCCCACGAGGCTGAGCAATCCGCCGAGCGCCGAGCTCTCAAAGATCTTCTCCACCTCCTCATCCAGCAGGGGATCAAGAACCTCGGGGCTCGTCAGCTGGTCCCATTGCGTTTCGACAAAGGTAACGGCAGGGTTGTCCCCATCCTCTCCCTTGAGATAGGAGAGGAGGTCCACCTCCGCGGTCTTCTCGCGGAGAAATTGATGCAGGTTCTCTTCGGTGAAGAACTGGTCGAGGATGAGACGTTTGATTTCCTCCCGGATCTCGGTAAACCGTGACTGGATCACTCCCGAGCCCGCGAGACCGGGTATCCGGTCAAAGAGCATCTTTACCGCCAGCGCGTTGGTGATGCCTCCGCTGAACGCGAAGAGGCCAATGGAGAGAATCACATCGCTGGCCGCAACGGCGGTCTCTGTTGCCGCCAGCAGGAGTCCCGTTAGAAGCAGGGTTCCGGAGGCCAGGTTGGAGAGGGTGCCTTTGTTGGTCATAGGGCAGGATAGTGTATCAGAGAGGGAGCCGGCTGCAATAAGGCCGCCTTCGGCCTTCTTGCTCGCATGGACGGTCGCCTGCTGGTAAATTTTCCAGCGGGCTCCCCGGCCCGGTCGGTTATCCAGCCGCAATTTTCCCAGGAATATCCAGATGCTTCATTATTTCAAGTTCTGTTCGGAGGTTCCCGCTCCAGCTCCAGCCCGTGGTGCTTACCACAAGCGGCAGCCCGGCAAGGGGTGGCCTGAAGAGTGTCCTCCGATGCGGGCCGCTAATTCCTTTGGCTGGGATCTTCTCTGTCCGAGTGACCTGGAGTTCAGCCGGCACGAGGGCAGCTGGCGGCTGGATACGCCTGTCACGCTGGAGAGCGATTGGGATTATGCCGCAGCCGCTGATGGGGCGGGTGTCCCCCTGACGCAGGAAAATGCCTGGTTCTGGGAGCAGGACCAGATGCTGCCGCACGTGATTACCCCGGAGGTCTATCCGGAGATCGAGAACCAGGTCAAGGTTTCGACACTGCTCTTCATGCGAACCGAGAGTGACGAGCTGCTCTATTTCTGCGACATCCCCAATCTTTCCCGCCCTTTCAAGGTGCTGAGCGCCCTGGTGGATACGGACTGGTACCCGGCATCCTACCCCTGGCATTGCGTCCTCGAGCTTGACCCGTCGGCGGAGAAAATCCGGATCGCCCGGGGCGATCCTCTCTGCCGGGTTTTTACCGTTCGACGTGAGCATTACAGGGCGCATGAGATGTCATTCGATGACTTTGGGTCCTATTTCGAGCGCAGCCAGCAATGGCTCAGGGAATACGGTCGCGAGGGAGATGCCGAGTCGCTTGATATTACAGGTACCTATGGGAAGCAGCAGCAGCTGTCGAGGTTCAGCGTCGATTCATAGGTGATCGGCTTTGGGGGTAACCTTGATTTGTCCAGCCCATCGTCTCGGTGGGCGATGGCTTGATTTTTTCGGCGTAAGTATCTATGGTAGTTCATCTTCATGCTCTCTACAGGAGAGAGAAGAAGGCCTTTCGGCAGGCATACAATCATATTACCAGGGAGCTGTGTTTAAGTTAGATCCATGAGTGAGCAAGGCAACGAACTCGAGTTCAATGAAGAGTATATGAATCTGCGTCCGGCCCGTCTTTACGAGATTGGTACATCGCAGGAGGGAGCGAAGATCAATTCAACCGGCGCCCTTGCCGCCAATTCAGGCGCCAAGACCGGCCGCTCTCCCAAGGACAAACGAGTTGTCAAAAATTCCGCCAGCGAGGGCGACGTCTGGTGGGGCTCGGTCAATATTGCCCTGGAGGAGTCGAGCTTCGAGACAAACCGCGCCGCGGCGATCGAGTTTCTCGCCGCCCAGCCGCGTCTCTTCGTTGTAGATGGATTTGCCGGCTGGGATCCCAAGTACCGTCTCAAGGTTCGGATTGTCTGTTCCCAGGCCTACCATGCGCTCTTCATGTACAACATGCTTATCCGTCCGACGGATGAGGAGCTGGCCGCCTTCGGCGATCCGGACTTTACGGTCTACAACGCCGGCAGCCTGGATGCCGACACCTCGGTAGAGGGAGTCGACACCACGACGAATGCCGCGCTCAGCTTTGAGCGCAACGAGATGGTGATTCTCGGAACGGAATACGCAGGAGAGATGAAGAAGGGTGTCTTCACCCTGATGAACTACCTCATGCCCAGGGATGGTGTCCTCTCCATGCACTGCAGCGCGAATGAGGGCGACGAGGGAGATGTTTCTCTCTTCTTCGGTCTCTCCGGAACCGGCAAGACCACGCTCTCAGCCGATCCCGGGCGTAAGCTTATAGGCGACGACGAGCATTGCTGGTCGGACGATGGCGTCTTTAATATCGAGGGGGGTTGCTATGCCAAGTGCATCGACCTCACTCCGGAGAGTGAGCCCGAGATCTACCAGTCCATCCGCTTCGGCTCGATTCTCGAGAATGTCGTTTTCGACCCGCGCACCCGCGAGGTGGACTATACCGACTGCTCATTGACCCAGAATACTCGCTGTTCTTATCCAATCGAGTTCATCCCCAACGCCAAGGTGCCCTGTGTCGGTTCGCATCCGAAGAACGTGGTGCTGTTGACCTGTGACGCGTTCGGAATTCTTCCCCCGGTCAGCAAGCTCTCCCCGGCGGAGGCGATGTATCACTTCATCAGCGGCTATACGGCCAAGGTGGCCGGCACCGAGATGGGCGTGACCGAGCCGGAGGCGACCTTCTCTGCCTGCTTTGGCGCGGCTTTCCTGGTATGGCATCCGACCAAGTACGCCGAGATGCTCGCCGCGAAGATCCGTGAATTCGGTTCCAATGTCTGGCTGGTCAACACCGGCTGGACAGGCGGCGGTTACGGTGTCGGCTCACGGATCAGCCTCCCTTACACCAGGGCGATCATCGACGCGATCCACAGCGGTGAGCTCGAGCAGGCGGCCTGCCAGGAGGATGAAACCTTTGGTTTCCAGGTTCCCGTGGAATGTCCCGGTGTGCCGGCCGAGATCCTCGTTCCCCAGAACACCTGGGAGGACAAGGAGGCCTATGCCGAGGGCGCTGTCAAGCTGGCTGAGCTGTTCAGGGAGAACTTCAAGACCTACGCCGATGGAGCTTCTGAAGAGATTCTCGCGGCGGGTCCGCGCGGGTGATCGGGACGGGATCCTATAC
>CAJWMA010000018.1 GCA_913042995.1 uncultured bacterium
TTCAGTGGTGACGCCCATTCAGGTGAAAAATGTAACGAATCGTTATTCAGGTCTTCCGGATCAGTTTTTCGTGTTTGGTCAAAAGATAAAATGATGGTCCATAACCCGAGCTTGCCGAGTTAGGACGCTAAAGACGGACAGCATACCACCACCTCACAGGAACGACCACAGCCCACCCATTAAATGAGGGGATTCTGTGTTTCCTGAGAAGCCAATTAAACCGCCACTGTTTTACTGGATGCGGAATAACAGATAAGCCGCACCGAGCCTTAAAGACACTAAGAAGTGATCTTCAGGAGAATAACTACAGCGAGATAAATGACTTAGGCAGCCGAAGCAGTAGTTCGGGTTATTTTAGATTCGGGGAGAGCACTGTCAAGCCTTTCTGGCCCAGGCTCTTTTAGCGATTGCCAGCGGGTTGCGGAGAGTTGGTGGCCAGCTGATAAATAAGTGTTTCGGGTTCCCAGAGGAGGCGTCTGAAGACTCTCAAAGGAAAGTCAGTACGGCTCCCGTTTCGGCAATGCAGCCAGGCTTCGAGAAGGTCCTCTCCAAGCGGAGCGATGTCTTCGCCCCGGTCGATATCCCCCAGGGTCGGCAAAAGCTCGACTTCGAGGCCTGTTTTCCGAGCGCGATCGATGGTTTGCTGTAATACCAGTGAGTGGCTCCACTTACCTGTCTGGAAGAGCTCAGGGGCTGGTGTTCGAAGTCCGATAAGGTAATAACCTCCGTCTGAGGCTGGCCCAAGGACCAGGTCGTTATTTTTCAGAGAGGCGAATGCTTTCCTGACAGTGTTTCCATCCAGGAGTGGACAGTCGCTGCCGATGAGAACAGCGACTGTCGCTCCTTGGCTGAACATCTGCGAAAAAGCAGTCTGCATGCGGTTTCCAAGCCCTCCTCCAGCCTGGGGCTGGAGAGAGGTTTCGCTCCATCCGGGGGCTAGGAGAGTTCGGCAGAGCTCGCGTTCTTTCTGAGGGGAGTAGAAGACGGTTTTATCGCAATGAGAGAGCTTCCTGGCCCACTGAAGAGTGTCTGCTGCCATGTCTTCGTAGAGGGTTCGGGCGTTTTCTTCCCCGATCGTTTTCGCAAGCCTTGTTTTGACTGTTCCCCGCAGCGGTGCCTTCACAAAGACACCCAGATGGGGGCGGGAGGGCTGTTTTTCCGTCACGACAGGTTGCTGTCTCCGTTAGCCGGGCCTACTGAATAGTCCTTATGCGGATTGCGAGTAAAGCGAAGCTTGTCTTTAGTCCGAAATAATGAAGGAGGAGTGGTATTACCGAAAAACCACTATTGTTGCGAGCAGTATAGAGTCCCGGGCGAAAAATTTGCCGCCGCTTTCCAGTGAGGTCTCCAGTTTTGATCTTCGACCGGTAATAAGGTCGAGTGTCTTTCCCCAGACGCTGCAGTTCGCTTCGAACCGTGTTATAATCTCCACGCCTAATTGTCTTTATGTACGGTCTCGTACATTTTTTAGAAGTGTGGAAAGAATCATTTCAGCGTGAGGAATTCGATTATTCATGCTCTGTGAATTATGTAATAAAAGCGAAGCGGTCGTCCATCTGGTCGATGTTTCCAATAATTCCCGGGCTGAAAAGCATCTGTGTAAAGATTGCGCGGCCTCCCAGGGAGCGACCATCAAAAGTCATATGCAGAAGAGCAGCAGTTCGACAAAAGATGCCAGCGATGTATTACCGGAAATTTTCCAGAATTTGTCGGCGACCTCGGGGGCGGCCGAAGCGGAGGCCTGTGGGCAGTGCGGTACAACGTACCGGCAGTTCAGATCGTCGGGGAAATTCGGGTGTCCGGAGTGTTACGTTGACTTCAACGTAAAGGTCAGTGACCTGCTGGAGAAAATTCACAGCCGCTGCGAGCACACAGGGAAGGTGCCCAGTACCGCAAGTGACGACATTGCTCAGCAGAAAGAATTGCAGACCCAACAGAAACAGTTGCAGAGTCTGTATGCGGATCTCGACAAAGCGGTCAATGATGAGGATTATGAACTGGCGGCTGAACTGCGCGATGAGATCCAGCGGATGCAGGAAGGGGCTGCCGAGGCCTGACTTCCCCGGAGGATCGATTTGGCTCATCCGGCTGATAGAGAATTTGGTAGTAACGTTGTGAAAAACGGTAGCACAGAGAAAATGGAACTCAGTGATCTTCAAGCCAGCCCTGGCGAATGGTTGGGCGGTACGGGGCCTGAAGCGGATATCGTTATCAGCTCCCGGATCCGGCTTGCGCGCAATCTTGCCGGTTACCCGTTTCTCTCAACTGCAAACGAGCAGCAGCTTGGGGAATTGGAGAGGATGGTTCGTGAGAGATTGCTCAATACCTGTCGCGCCGAGGGGATGAGCTATTTCAGCCTTCCTTCCCTGGGGTCGATCGACAGGCAGTTCCTGGTGGAGCGCCACCTGATCAGCCGTGAGCTTGCCAGCGGCAAGGGCGCGCGGGGGGTTGGCCTGGCTGTAGATGAGACGGTCAGCATCATGGTTAACGAGGAAGATCACCTGCGGATCCAGGGACTGTGTTCCGGTCTGCAGCTTCGAGAGGCCTGGGAGCGTGTAGATGCGGTTGATACAAGGTTGGAAAGTTGCCTCGATTTCGCCTTCTCGGCCCAATTTGGCTACCTGACGGTTTGTCCGACGAACGCGGGAACAGGTCTTCGAGCATCGGTCATGCTGCATCTGCCGGCCCTGGTTCTGGCGAAACAGATCAACAGGGTTTTTACGGCGACACAAAAGGTTGGTCTTATCGTTCGGGGCCTCTATGGAGAAGGCACCCAGGCTTCCGGAGATTTCTACCAGATCTCGAATCAGTGTACCCTCGGAAAGTCCGAGACGGAAATGATCGAGATGATGGAGAGGCATATCCCCAAGATCATTGGTTTCGAAAAGACCTTCCGCACCAGCCTGATGCAGCAGATGCGCGAGGTCATCGAAGACAAGGTCTGGCGGGCCTATGGGATGTTGAAGCATGCCAGGATGATTACGAGCGAGGAGACTATGGATCTTCTCTCAGCCGTGCGCATGGGTGTAAGTCTTGGAATCATCCAGGAGGTGAAGATGGACGCGATCAACGAGCTCTTTCTTTTTACCCAGCCGGCGCATCTGCAGAAGCAGAAAGAAGCCCAGTTGGATGAAACTGAGAGGGATGTGGTTCGCGCTTCGTATATCAGGAAAAGATTAAAACAGAGTGATTGAACGGTTGCCGGGAGGCTCCGGCAACTATCCCTTGAAATAAGATAAAACAGTCTCAGAATATTCAGACGCCCCCGTGGTCTGTCGGAAGAGTTTGAAGGGTATTTTTGGGTACCTAACAGTTCGACAGCCAAAGGTATCAGCGGTGCCGGCGGCAGCTTGTTGAGCAGGCTTGTCGAATAAGCTGGAGTCGGCCCGCAAACACCGCAAATTTCGGTGGCCGGTTTTTCAGGAAATAAGCTGCTGTTTCTCGCTCCAAGAGGTTTTCATGAGTTGGAACGGGGCTGGAATGCAGAAGAGGAGGTAGAGGTCAAATGTTCGACCGTTTCACAGATCGAGCCCGGAAGGTCATGGCTCTCGCGCGGAAGGAAGCGCAGAGGTTCAACCATGACTTCATTGGCACCGAACACATACTGCTTGGGCTGATCCAGGAGGGTAGCGGGGTCGCTGCCAATGTCCTGAAGAACCTGGGCGTAGAGATCAGCAAGATTCGTTCCGAGATCGAAAAGAATGTCCAGTCCGGACCTTCGATGGTGACCATGGGCCAGCTCCCTTTTACTCCGCGTGCAAAGAAGGTGCTCGAACTGTCGATGGAAGAGGCCAACGAGCTTGGCCACAACTACATCGGTACGGAGCATCTCCTTCTTGGCTTGATCCGGGAGAACGATGGAGTCGCCGCGCAGGTCCTCCTTGATCTGAATCTGAAGCTTGAAGACGTGAGGTTCGAGGTGCTGGAATTGCTTGGCGCCGACTCTGAGCCCGAGAGCGCAATCCCACAGTCTTCTTCCGAAGGAAAGAAGGGCCGATCGAAGACACCGGCTCTCGATGCCTTTGGCCGGGATCTGACCGAGTTGGCAAGAGAGAGCAAGCTGGATCCGGTTATCGGGCGTCATGATGAGATCGAGCGCGTGATCCAGATCCTGAGCCGTCGAACCAAGAACAATCCGGTCCTTCTTGGCGAACCGGGCGTCGGAAAAACCGCGATTGTCGAAGGTCTTGCGCAGGACGTTATCAGCGGCAATGTCCCCGAAATTCTCAGGGGACGGAGGATTGTAGTTCTCGACCTGGCGATGATGGTTGCCGGTACCAAGTACCGCGGTCAGTTTGAGGAACGAATCAAGGCTGTGATGACCGAGGTCCGCAGGGCCAAGAATATCGTTCTCTTCATCGATGAACTGCACACCCTGGTCGGCGCAGGAGGGGCTGAGGGGGCTATCGATGCCTCCAATGTTCTCAAGCCGGCTCTTTCCCGGGGCGAGGTACAGTGCATCGGCGCTACCACTCTGGATGAATATCGCAAGTTCATTGAGAAGGATGGAGCCCTCGAACGGCGCTTTCAGACCATCATGGTCAACCCTCCAACCAAGGAGGAGACCGTGGAGATCCTGAAAGGTCTGAAGGACAAGTACGAAGCGCATCATCGCGTGAAATTTGAAGATGAGTCGCTCGAGGCGGCCGTGGAACTTTCCACCCGCTATATTTCAGGGAGGTTTCTTCCCGATAAGGCGATCGACGTGATCGATGAGGCTGGTTCCAGATTGCGAATGAAAACGATGACTCGTCCGCCGGACCTGCAGGATCTTGAAAAGGAGGTCGAGAGCCTCAACAGGGAGAAGGAGGAGGCGGTTGCCCAGCAGGATTTTGAGCGTGCGGCCAACCTGCGGGACCAGTCCGACAAGCTTAAAAATGAGAAGGAAGAGCTCAGGCGGAAATGGCAGGAAGAGTCTTCCGAGAGCGGCGGCAATGTGGATGCGGAGGTGATTGCCGAGACCGTCTCCAAGATGACCGGTATTCCCCTGACCCAGCTGGATGATGATGACAAGAAGCGTCTGCTGGCCATGGAAGAAGAGCTTCACAAGACCGTCATTTCACAGGATGGCGCCATCAGATCCATCTCCAAGGCGGTTCGGCGGTCGAGGTCCGGCCTCAAAGATCCGCTGCGTCCGATGGGATCCTTTATCTTCCTGGGTCCGACGGGGGTTGGTAAGACACTCCTGGCCAAGGCTCTCGCCAAATTCATTTTTGGCGAGGAAGATGCGCTTATCCAGATCGACATGTCGGAGTACATGGAGAAGCACAACGTGTCGAGGCTGGTTGGAGCCCCTCCGGGTTACGTTGGGTTCGAGGAGGGCGGCCAGCTGACGGAAAAGATTCGCCGGCGCCCCTACTCTGTCGTGCTCTTCGACGAGATCGAGAAGGCCCATCATGATGTCTTCAATATGCTTCTGCAGATCATGGAGGAGGGCAAGCTGACCGACAGCTTTGGCCGTAATATTGATTTCCGCAATTGCATCCTGATCATGACTTCCAATATCGGCGCGGACATTATTACCCACAAGGCCGGTATGGGATTCGGGGCGAATGACGAAAAACGCTCCTATGAGAACATGAAGAAAGAGCTGTTGATCGAGGTTGAAAAGCATTTCCGGCCGGAGTTCCTCAACCGCCTCGACGAGGTTATCGTTTTCGAGAGCCTGAAGCGCGAGGATCTCAAGGAGATCATCGACATCGAGTTGCGAAATGTTCAGGATCGGCTTCTTGAGCAGGGCTTCGAGATCAGCCTGGATGAAGAGGTCCGGGAGTACCTGATTGACCAGGGCTACAATCCCGAATTTGGTGCCCGTCCTCTTCGTCGCGCGGTCGAGCAGAAGATCGAGGATGCCCTTGCCGAAGAGCTTCTCAGGGGAGCCTTCAAGGACGGCAACCTGATCAAGCTGAGGATAGAGGAATCGCGTCAGAAAACTCCCGAAGGTGAGACCAAGATCGTTAAGGAGATCGTTTTCGATTCAAGCTCCGTGCCTGTGAAATCTTCGAAAGACGGCAAGAAGGAAGCCAAGACGCCAAAGAAAGCCGAGGCGGCTGACGATGAGAAGCCGGAAAATCCTCCCGAGCCGGTAAGCGCCGCCAGCGAGGATGACGACGGCTCCTGAGCCCGGTTTTCGTGCGAGTCTATTCGGATTCATTCCGCATGCAGGGACGCAGGGCTCCCGCGAGATAAAATGATCCGGTGATGACAGGATTCCAGCCCTTTTGCCGGCTGAACTCGAGCGCTTCGCGTGGATCTTCGATGATCCGTCCACTTCCCAATGTGTCGCGCAATTCTTGCGGGTCGACGGAGCGGGTCTCGTCGGCTCGCGTGAATATGATCTCATCAGCGATCCCGCCGGCCTCGGCGAGGATTTCTTCACGGCGTTTGTCGGTGGAGAGTGAGAGGATCAGCGCCCGGGGCTGGGGGAAGTCAATTTCTTCGAGGGTCTGCCGCAGGGATTTGATCGATTCCGGGGTGTGTGCGGTGTCCAGGCAGCAGGTCGGTGGTCCTGGAAAGACCTCGATTCTTGCCGGCAGGCGAAGGCTATCGAGCGCGGATTGCAGCTGGATGGTGTCGAGTTGTTTGTCGAGGTTTTTCAGCACCGTCCGGTACAGGGCTATGGAAATAGCCAGGTCTGCTCGGATGCCCGGTCCCCGGATGGCTGGCGCCTGGAAGGCTCCCTGGATGCCATCCATTTCGAGAAGGCCATCGCGGTTAAGTTTGACCGACCCGGGATCTGCCACTGTCCACGGGGTTCCTTTCTCGGTTACGATTCGCTCGATCTCCTTGTGGGCCTCTTCAGGCAGTTCGCCGGTGATCAACGGGGTTTGCGGCCTCACGATGCCGGCTTTTTCTCTCGCGATAGCCGTGAGCGTATTGCCAAGCAATTGCGTGTGTTCGAGGCCGAGGCTGGTGATGGCGCTCCAGCGGGCTGATAGAATATTGGTCGCATCGAGGCGCCCTCCAAGGCCAACTTCGAAAATAGCGATATCAACATTGGAACGAGCGAAACAGAGCATGGCCATCGCCGTCAGTAATTCGAAGAAGGTTGGGCTGCCGCTTTCTCCATCCGCCGGTTCTATCAATGGCAGGATGGAGTTCACGGTCCGCATGAAGGATTCCTCACTGATCGATTTCCCATCGACCCGGATTCTCTCACGCAGGTGTTCGATATGAGGCGAGGTGTAGGTGCCGACCTTCAGCCCCTCGGCTTTCAGCAGGGCTTCCAGTATCAGGCAGGTACACCCTTTTCCCTTGGTGCCGGCGATGTGGACGGCGGGGTAGCGGTCGTGAGGATTGCCGAGGGAGGCTGCCAGGGCCTCCATTCTGCGGAGGTCGAAACTTTCCGTGTCGTAGCGGAAGGTGGGCAATCTTTCGTAGTTGGTGAAAGATGCAAGGACCTGGCTGAATTCTCTGGGGCTATTGGGTACTTTCATACGGAACGTTTTATAGTGTAAGAGGGCGATTTTTGTCTACCGAGAAGGCTGAAACTACGACCAGGCTGCTGGTCTCCGCTGTTGAGCCATCCGCCGATCTGCATCTCGCTCATCTGCTTGAAGAGCTGAGCGGATTGCGGCCCGGCATCGAGTGCAGGGGCTTTGGCGGTGAGCGCGTGCGGGCGGCCGGGTGTACTGTCGATGCCGATCCCACATCGTATTCGAGCGTCGGTTTCGGTTTTCTCAAGAGCATCGGCCGGTACTTCAACCTGCTCAAACAGTTTGACCGCCTGTTGCGTGAATTCGAACCCGCCGCGGTGTTGCTTGTAGATGCGCCGGCCTTCAACTTCCTGCTGGCTCGCCTGGCACGCTGGAGGGGAGTGCCGGTGGTCTACTACATCTGTCCTCAGATCTGGGCCTGGGCTCCCTGGAGGCGCCGCAAGGTTCTTCGCTATACAGACCTGCTGCTCTCGATCATTCCTTTCGAGAAGGAGCTCTACAGCAACGACAGGGTCCCTGTTCACTATGTCGGCCACCCGATCGCGGATGAGTTGTCCGCGCTTGCGCCAGGTCTTGGTGAAGAGCTCCGAAGCTCACTCGGTATTTCACAACAGGAGAAATTGATTGGGATCTTCCCCGGCAGCCGCAGGGCGGAGGTGGAGGGACTCTCCACATCTTTTTTCAACCTGCTTGCTCAGATGAAACTGGATCCGGATCGTCATCGCATCGTCGTCTCCGCCCTGCGGGAAGATTTCAGGGAGTTGATCGAAGATGCCGCGGCCAGCCATGGGCTGAAGATCGAGCTCATCGGCGGCGATTGCAGACCCCTGATGAAGGCCTGTGACCTGGCCCTGGTCGCCTCCGGTACAGCCTCGCTCGAGCTGGCCTGGTTTGAAAAGCCCATGCTCGTTTTTTACAAGGTGAGCGGTCTTGGATACTGGCTGTTTAAGAATTTCTTCAGTGTCACACCCTGGTTTACCCTGCCCAATATTCTCGGCAGCGCTGCGAATGGGGGTGAAGTCACAGTTTTTGAAAAGCTGTTGCGCAGAGATGAAGAGCTGGAGGAGATCGCTCCTGTGGCGATCGGGCTTCTGGAAGATGAACTGAAACAGGGAGAGGTTATCGACAGGCTGCAAAAACTGAAGGCTGCCTGCATGATGCCCGGAGCAAATGCGAAGGCGGCGGCTGTACTCAATGACTTCCTATCGTCTCTTTGAGGCTCCCAGGTGGTCTCCAGCCGATTTTTCGCGTGGATAAAGTACATTACCGGCTTGAATAACACCCACCCCGGTTGAATAGAGGCTTTTGCTTTCACCGGTTCTTACGCCAGAATAATAGACCTTCGATGAATAGAGCGCTGTAGTAATGAACTTATTTCCCAACAACTCCGGTCAGGACGGCAATAAGCCTGGCAGCTTCGGGCCAAAGTTTCTGATGATGGTTGTTTTCACCATCGTCATTGGCGGGATGATGCTGAATTTTTTCCAGCAGGGGCAGCAGAGGCCCATTAAAGATGGCCAGGGGAAGTCGGCGGACGACGAGAGCTTCCTCGATGGAACTCCCTTTGACGTAAGGAATCCTTTCGGGGGGGAGTTCGCCGTGACTGAAGATCCTGACGATCCGCTCACTGCTGGCACGGAAGAGGTCAAGGCCAGGAAACTTGAGCCTTTCGTTGAGAAGCCGGAGTTGCTTGCTGGCGCAGCCGATCGCGATCGAACAGGCAATGTTGAGAAATTCGGACGTATCCAGGAAGAGGGCGTGGTCTATCTTGCGCATCAACTTCGCTCGGGTCGTGTCGCCGGGAAGCTTTCTGGAGAACCTGTGTTGAACACTGCGAAGGGCGACAAGGTCTTCAACGAACTCGTCAAAAACCCGGATCTCTATCGCGGCAAGCCTGTCGAACTGCGGGCTAATATCGTCAGGGCCGAAAAGGGCAGGAGTCCCCTGCAGGTGGCCGCGCTTCCAAGCGGGGCGAACCCCCTGGATGTCAACCGCCTCTACCGCTCCTACGTCTACGACCAGAACCAGAAGTTTCACCTCGTCTATACCCTCGAGGATCAGTCCGAGGAACTCGGACACATGGCAGACGTTGTTCTGCGGGGATATTTCTGCCGGCTCTACACCGGCGAGGTCGACCTGCGCAGAAGCAGCGGCAAGCTTGATAAAGGTACGATCCCGCTGCTGGTCGCCTCGAGCTATAAGAAGATGGTTTCAGCATCGCCGAGCGCCTCGGAAAGAATGTCAATCCTGCCGATCGCGATCGCGTTGGTCCTGGGTATCGGCTGTATTGCCGGGATTGTCATTTTAGTCGTCAATCGAAGGTCAGATCTGACCTACGAAGCTCGCCGCCGGGCCAGCCGGGAGAAAGGTGCGCTCGCGAGGGGAGGCGGGGCCGCAGTCGAAGAGGTTGACGATGCTACGACCGAGGACGATGCTCCGGCCGAAGGGGCTGACGATGCCGAGGCTTCCCTCGGAGACAAAGTCGCCGGTGACGAAGACGATTGACCATGCCCAGTGGTAAGAGAAAAAAAGTAAAAAACCGGGGGGGAGAGCCCCGCACCGTCCGGGTTCGTTCCACCGGCGGCAATTATCCTGCCGTGATCGGCAGCGGCTCTCTTTCACGGCTGCCGCTTCTCCTGAAGGGGAAACGCAGGCCATCGCGTTTGCACCTCGTGAGCGACAGGAATGTTCTGCGGCATCACGGCGAGGCGATACGAAAGCAGCTCAGGCGTACCGGCATTCCATTTTCCGAAACTGTGCTTGCTCCAGGGGAGGGCTCCAAGACGATGGAGCAGATGCAGCGAATTCTTCGTTCCGCTGTTCGCTCCGGGTGCGACCGCAACTCCTGCATGATAGCTTTCGGGGGAGGGGTTGTCGGAGACATTACAGGCTACGCGGCCGCCAGCCTTCTGCGTGGAGTCGAGTTCATCCAGGTTCCGGCCTCTCTGCTGGCCATGGTCGATGCCAGCGTGGGGGGGAAGACCGGGGTCAATATTCCTGAAGGGAAAAACCTCGCGGGAGCTTTCCATCAACCTCGAGCGGTCATCATGGACCTCGACCTGCTCGGAACTCTGCCTGCCCGCCAGGCGCGCGCCGGCTGGGCCGAGATTATCAAGACCGCGGCGATTCGGGATCTCAGGCTGCTGTCACTCATTGAGAGGGAGAGGGAGGCTCTCCTTGCCGGTTCTCCGCCTCTGCTCGCGAAAGTTGTTGAGCGCTGTGTGCGGATCAAGGCCGAGGTTGTTGAGGAAGATGAGCGGGAGTCCGGCTTGCGAATGATCCTTAATTTTGGCCATACGCTTGCTCATGGAATCGAGGCGGCCCAGGGCTATGGCCGCCTCCTGCACGGAGAGGCAGTCGCTGTCGGAATGGTTTTCGCTGCCCGTCTTGGTGAGAGGCTTGGAGTTACCAGGGAGGCTACGGCGGATCGTCTTGAAGCCTTGCTCGCGGCTTTTGGTTTGCCGGTTCACTTGAGCAAGCTGTCCTGCTCGCGTATCCTGACTGCAATGGGACGTGATAAGAAACGTGGCCCTCGGGGTCTGCGGTGGGTCTTCCTGTCGCGGCCTGGCGAGGCATTGGTCCGTGACGATGTGAAGCCGGCTGCATGGCAGGCTGAACTGAAAAAATTCATCCAGGGAAAGTGAAATGAAGTTCTCAACCAGGTTCATCGATATTGTGGTTTCTATTCGTGCTTCTCTTGTGCCCTCTCTGCTGTTGCTGGCTGTTGTTTTCTCGGGTTGCTCCGATTCCCGGCCGCAACATGAAGAGCCTACGCCAGAGGAGGCCCGGGGGTCCGCCCACCCGGCCTTGAAAGCCCAGATCCCCGCTCCCGCCCCTGCTCCTGTCGCTGAGCCGGCTGCGGGCGGAGAACCAGCCGCCAGTCCCTGGAAACCGGGCGAAGCGTTCGTTGTGATGGGATTGAAGGTCAAGGCTCCGGAAGGCTGGCTTCGTCAGAAACCTGCCAACAGGATGCGCAAGGCCCAGTTCAAGCTTCCTCATGCCGAGAATGACACCTTTGATGGAGAGCTTACGGTCATACCCGCCTTCGGCGGAATGGATGCCAATCTCCAACGCTGGAAACAGCAATTCAAGGAGGTTCCCGAGCCGCTTATCAACAAGCGGGAAGTCTCCGGAATGGAGGTTTCCATCGTGCAATTGGATGGAACCTATCTGTACAAGGCGCGTCCTATGGATCCCGCAGAGACAGTTCAACCTCGGCCGGATTACAGGGTTCTTGCCGCCGTGGTGCAGGCTCCCGGCGGCCAGGTCTTCTTCAAATCCTTCGGGCCGAGAGCCACCATGGAAAAGTGGCAGGAGGCGTTTACCGACATGGTGGATAGCTTCGCGCCGGCTCAGGAGTAGGGCCGTTGAGCTTTGATCTCCAGGAGCTCATCCACAGTCGCAATGGTGAGAACGTCGCTCTCCAGCGCGAGAATATCAATCCCCAGTTCGCCCGGGTACTGCGCCTGATCGGCTTTGACAAGGTCTATGTACGAGGCGTAGGGCAGTATCTCTATGATGAGCAGGACTGTGAATATCTCGATATGCTTGCTGGCTACGCCGTCCACAATGTCGGCCGCAACCATCCAACAGTCATCCAGGCCCTGAAGGATCTGATGGATTCTCAGCCGGCCACTCTGGTGCAGATGGACGCGCCGCTCTTGTCGGGTCTGCTTGCGGAGAGGCTCAAGGAACTGACCCCGGAGGCTCTTGATACGGTTTATTTTACCAACTCAGGTACCGAGGGGGTCGAGACGGCCATCAAGTTCGCTCGCAAGAGCACACGTCGGCCGCGGGTGCTCTTCTGTGACCATTCTTTTCATGGCCTGAGCAACGGCTCTCTCTCGCTGAATACGGATGAATCTTATCGGGACGGTTTCGACCCCCTGATTCCAGGTTGCGACAAGGTCCAGCTCAACGACAGGGAGGCGCTCGCGAGCGAACTGGCGAAAGAGGATGTCGCGGCCTTTGTCCTCGAGCCGGTGCAGGGCAAGGGAGTTTTTATCGCGGAGGATGAATACCTTCGTGAGGCAAGGGAACTCTGCACACGCCATGGAGCGAGGCTGGTATTCGATGAGGTACAGACAGGATTCGGTCGTACCGGGAAGATGTTTGCCCTGGAGCATCCGGGAGTTGAGCCAGATATCCTGGTCGTTTCCAAGGCGCTGTCGGCCGGACTCGTTCCTGTCGGCGCCGTGCTTACCAGCAGGAGCATCTACGATGGGGTCTTCGATTCACTCGACAATTGCGTGGTCCATTCTTCGACCTTTGGCCAGGGAGCCTACGCGATGGCAGCAGGAATCGCGACCCTCCATGTATTCGAAGAGGAGGGCCTTGTAGAAAATTCGAGGCGGATGGGAGAGCTCCTGTTGGAGGGGCTCAGAGAGCTTGCCGGTAGATTTGAGTTGGTCAAAGATGTACGCGGGCGTGGTCTGATGATCGGTATCGAGCTCGGCGAGCCCGCCTCTTTGAAGCTGAAGATGGGCTGGAAGCTTGCCAGCAAGCTGCAGAAAGGCCTGGTCGCCCAGGCCATGGTGATGTCCCTGCTGGCGGATCACAGGATCCTCACCCAGGTGGCAGGACATGGGATGGAGGTCATCAAGCTCATTCCGTCCCTGGTCATCGATGAATCCGATGTGAAGCGTTTCCTGACGGCGTTTGAAGATGTGCTCGAGCGGAGCCATCGTTTCCCCGGCCCCATATGGGAATTTACAACTCGTCTTGCAAAACACGCCCTCAAGCGTTGAACTGGGAGCCGTGCCTGGCAGATGAGCTGGCGATGTTTGAAGAACAGAGAGAGATGAGATGAGCACCTTTCAGCGAGTACTTTCGTTGGGATCTCGCAGCCGCGGGCTGCATGAAATTACCTCGGAGGTTGCGGCGGTAGTTGGCGAGAGTCCTGTCGACAGCGGTCTCTGCAATGTCTTTCTCAGGCACACCTCGGCGAGTCTCTGTATCAATGAAAATGCCGACCCCACCGCGCGCGCAGATCTCGAGGCCTACCTCGACCGGCTGGTTCCGGAAAACCAGCCATATTTCCGTCACACCCACGAGGGGCCTGACGATATGCCCTCGCATATAAAGAATGTTCTGACGGAAACCAGCCTGGTGATACCAGTTGTCGATGGGCGGCTGGCCCTTGGAACCTGGCAGGGTATCTACCTCTGGGAGCACCGCGACCGGGCCTCGGGGAGAAATCTGGTGGTGTCCGTATGGTAAAAAAACCGGCTGCAATTTTCATCGCAACCGGTTTGATCTGGTGGGCGATAGTGGATTCGAACCACCGACTTCCACCGTGTGAGGATGGCGCTCTAACCAGCTGAGCTAATCGCCCGAGTGTTTTCGTTGTAAACTGAGGTAGCTTAAGTAGTGCTACCGTAGAGGTCAAGTAAATGGAACAAGTCAGCCTGATCGCCCTGGACCTGGATGGAACCCTGCTCGATGACCGCAAGGAGGTTCCGCCTGAGAATATCCGCGCCCTCGAAGAGGCTCAGAGCCAGGGTGTTCTCGTCGCTATTTCTTCAGGGAGAATGATTCCCCGGATCCTGCCTGTAGAGGAAACCCTGGGCCTTGATTGTATTATCCTCGCCTACAATGGAGGCAAGGTCGTAGGGCCAAAGTCTGAGGGACGACCATTGATTAGCGAGCGTCCTTTGCCTGCCGATATAGCGGAGCTCTTCATCAGGTTTTCCCAGGATGGAGACTACCTCCTCAATTTTTACCGGGATGACGTTCTTTACGCCGAGGATAGCCCGAATCGGCGGCGCTTCATGGACATCTACAGCGGCCGCACTGGAGCCGAGTATCATATCGAGGATCTTACCGGGAGGATCGGGCAGGAGCCGACCAAGTTGATTCTCCTGGCTGAGCCAGGGGAGCGGGATCGTTTGCATGACCACTTTGTCTCGGAACTGGGAGACCGTGCCTACATCACGAAATCAGATCCGGAGTATCTTGAGATCATGGCCCCCGGGGTTTCCAAGGGTACCGCGCTCGAGGCTCTTGGGGAGCATTACGGCTTCGGCCTGCCCAACGTTCTCGCCGTAGGTGATGCCGAGAATGACAATCCCATGCTGGAGGCTGCCGGAATAGGGGTCGTTGTCGCCAACGGCACCGAGGCGAGCAAGGCGGTCGCCGATCATGTAACAGAGAAGACGAACAACCAGGGCGCGGTGGCCGAGGCCGTGAGACGGTTCGCTCTCAGGTAGAGGCACGCGGCTGACCTAGCAGGACTCGCTGCGGTCTTCTCGTTTCTGCAGAGAATCTCTCAGCCTGGCGGCCTCTTCGTAGTCTTCATTCGCGATCGCCTCGGCCAGCCTATCTCTTAGCTCGGCAAGAGGATCGGGAGGCAACATCTTGAACAGCTGCTGACGCAGCTCTTCGATCGCGCGAAGAGAGTTCTTTTGCTCAAGAGGGAAGATCTTGTTCTTTGCCATCTTCGGAAGATCTTCGATCAGGCAGGCGGCCTCCGAGAGGATGGCCAGGGCCGCGGGAATGTCACCGCCGGAGTCGATCGTTCCGAGAGCCTCAGACATGAAGTGCATTCTCAGGATATAGGGCCTGTACTGTTGCAGGCTGGCACAGAGCTCAGCGGGGAAGTGCTTGTTCGTGAAGTCGAGCACCTCTATATTTCTCATGGTGTCGCGCGAGCAGTATTCGTATTCGCCTACCTGGAAGAACAACAGGTACCTGTAGTAATACAGCAGGCATTCTTCCTTCAGCCGCTGGAAGTCTTCCCCGCTCAGTTCGATATCCCAGGGTTTTTTCTCGGTCTCGTTGACGTAATAGTGGAACCAGGATTCCTGTCCCTGCGGTCGGCGGCCATCGGGACGTCCCTGGAACTCGTATTGCTCGATTCCAAGAGGCAGACGGACCTGCAGAACCTCGTCCCCGCGATGGTTGGTGACGCGCCTGACGTGCTTTTTGTCCCCGTAGCTCCAAGCCTCGAGGATTCTGCTGAGGTCCATTTCACTGTCTTCCATAACAGCAATTTTACAGATGCTGATTGGATATCTTCAATGAAACAAATGCAGTGCTACAAAGGAGTTGGGTTGAAGTCACTGAATGGAAAGGGTAATGATCGCTGTTTGTTCAGAGAACTTACCTGATGTGGTATTCCGGAAAATTTCCGGGCTCAATAATTGGTGCTGTGGGTTTGGAAACGAATGATCCGATATAAAAGATGCTGTCGCGCCGGGGAGTCTTCTGTCGGCATTTTCGAGAAATCAAACAGTGTCAAAGGTCATGTTCAGGAAGTTTTTCTGGATTACACGAGCTCCGGGTATCGCGTTGGGATTGTTGATTCTCTGCAATCTGTTGCTCACGCTTGATAATGCGAACCTGTCGATTACCCGGATCTGGCTGGATATTGATATTCCCGACCCGGAGCTCTCCCTGATCTCGGCGCTCCTGGGATTGGCCCTCCTGGTTCCGCATGATGTGGGGCGGTCCGATTGGGCACGCTGGCTGCTTGGAGGCGTCTTCTTCGGGTTCTGGATACTTGTTGGGGCTACCATGGTCGGGTACTACCATCATCTCGGCAATGGGGATTTTGCTACCGATCTTCCGGTGCCTTTCTGCTTTTTTGTCTGGTTGATCCTGCTCTTCGAATTTTCGAGGATCTCCTGGTGTGAAACCAGGGAGCCTCGTATGCCGCCGCCGGCGCGGGTTTTTTTTAACACTGTGGTGGCGTCGGCTTCCTTCTTCCTCCTGATCTCTGCTCACCTGGTCACATTTGGTCGAACGGATTTTCGCAGGCCGGCGGATGCGGCGGTTATCCTGGGGGCGAAGGTCTATGACGATGGAAGCCTGAGCCGAGCTCTCAAGGATCGCCTTGTTACCGGGATCGAGCTCTATCGCCAGGGGCTCGTTTCCTACCTGGTCATGAGCGGCGGAACCGGAAAGAACGGCTTCAGCGAGCCTCGGCAGATGGCCTCCTACGCTACAAAGGTGGGAGGGGTGCCGGCCGAACGAATCCTGTTGGACGAAGCTGGGATCAACACCGCCCAATCAGCCCGTAACTGCGGCCGCATTGCGCGGGAGCATGGTTTCAAGACGTACCTGACGGTGAGCCAGTATTTTCACTGTGCCAGGGTAAAGATGATCTTTGAGCGCAACGGGAGCTCTTGTTATACGGTACCCACCTGCTCGAACGAAGAGGTCAGGGCGGCCGGGGCGCTTACCCGGGACACCTTCTTCCTGTTGCGGGAGGCGGTGGCCTTCCCATTCTATTTTCTCTACTACCGCTGAGAACAGAGAAGAGAGACGAAGACCAGGGTGGGCATCTTCGTCTCTCCTGTGCAGATGTTCTAGCGGCTGGCCCCGCAGGAGCAATGGTCGGTAAAGGCCGTTCTATAGTGTCCCGCGCGGGTGAGGACCTTTCTGTAGACGGCTCTTCCACAGTGATCATAGCCGCCGAATACAGTGCGATAGACCGGAGGCACCCAGATCCTGTTGGCTCTTGAGGTCCAGATGTGGCGGTGGCGGTGCGTCACCCGGTGCACTCGCTGTACCCTGTGCGAAGTGCAGAGGGTTCGCTGTGGGGGAGCGACGACTACCGTTCTCGCGGGAGCCCAGCTTCTCCTGGTTCTCGAGAAGCTGACCCGGAAGTCGGGGCTTCCGAAGCTGAGGCCGAAGCGGAAGAATCCATCGGCATAGGTTGCTGAGGGAGAAAGTAGGCACACTCCGCTGAGAGCGAGCAGGTAGAAGCATTTGAGCTTCATGGCGGTTCCTCCTTATTCTGAGGTCCCTGGGTATGTTGCGAGACCACATCAGGTCTCCGTCTTCAGTAACTCAGACGGAGCTTTGCGGGAGGGTATTCAATATAAGTTCGGAATCAGAGTCCGAATTGTCCGAAGAGGCAGGATTGCGATGTCGTGCTGCTCCAGCGCACATCGAGATCTTCCGCCTTGTAGAGGCTCTTCTGCCCCAGAGCTTTTTCGCTTTTTACATGACGTGAGAGCGGCTTGCCGGGCTGGGGATCTTTTCCGCATACAGCTTCGCAGATGGCGGCGGAGTCATGTTCATGGGTCTCGATGTCGACCGCCAGGTGCTTCCTGATCGAGAGCTTGAGGGTATGGTCCTTCTTGGCGAATTGGATCGGAGCCTTTCGAATCCGCTTTACGTTTTTGAGGTATCGCGGTGCGAGTTCCCTGGCCAGGTCGAGCAGGGCCTCTGCTTTTTCAGCCGGTGCGTTTTCATCGATATAGATGACAGCCTTCATAGCTCCCTCGAGAGGGCTGCCCGGGGTTCCGTTTGACTCGATGACGATGACTATTTTCAGGGAGTCGAGCGATTGACCGTTCCAGCTACCCCTGGCGATATTCCAGAAGAGGATGGAGCGGTGCGCTCCCGCGGTTCTGTTCGCGAAAGTTTTTGCCGAGAGGCCCAGGCCGGGAACCTTCCGCAGGCCAGCTGTGGTTGATTCACTCTGTATTTCAATGTAGCTGCCATACAGGACCGGCTCGGCGATGAGCCTTGGAGTGCTGGCGGTTACGAGGGCCAGTAGTGCAGATGCGAGGTATTTTCGATACATGGGAGTTCTCCAGGGGGATTCCGCCGCAAAAGAAACGGCTACTCTATTTTGCGGGGTGGCTGACGGCAGGTCAAGGTATCCGCTTCTACAGCCGCAGGAAGAGGTTCCACGCTGTTTTAGGACGATGGCTCTCCACTGCTCCAGGAGAAAATTCAGCTTTCAGGAGTCTCGCCTTCCGCGCTGATTGATTCGAAGAGAGCTTCGAGCCGGCGTCCGTATTCGATGTAGGTCTTGTAAGCCAGTTCGGGATCGGATGCCTCCTGCTGCAGATGGATCACCGAGGTGATGTGGGGCTCGATGGAGAAGCCTCCATCGTAGCCATTTCCCAGGAGATCCCGGCAGATCTCACGTACGTAGCCGCAGCCCTCGCCGGGGAAGCAGGCGGTGTCCTCGGCGTCAGGATCTTCCTTGGGCAGGTAGTCCTTGATGTGAACGTAGACGATCTCTTCACGGACGCCGCTGTAGTAATCCCAGGCGTCCTGCGAATATTGGCAGGGATTGCCGGTGTCGAAGACCAGTTTGAGATTTTCTGAGCCGACATCCGAGAGCATATCCATGGTCTGCTGCGGCCCCAGGCCGCCCCATCCATTACAGTTTTCATGGACGAGGATGACTCCGCCGTCTTCGGCCATCCTGGCGAGTTCCGTCATCCGCTCTACGACCCTGGCACGCCACTGGCCGTCTTCGAGCTCCGGCTCGGAGTTCGGATAGCTCATGCAGCGAATAAACCGGGTGCCGAGCTTTTGCATCCGGGGTATCGCCCTGGCGAGCTCCTGCCGGTCTACCTCGAAGTCGCTATCGATGGGACGGGCCCAATTGGCCAATTGGGAGGCGAAGCAGGATACCTCGAGGCCACCTTCGGCAAGGACTGCCGCGGCCTGCTCGAACTCTTCTTCGGTGACATCTGTGAGGTTGGTTCCGGAGAGGTTGCGGAGCTCGATATGCTTCCAGCCAAGCTCCCGGTGGGCCCGTACCTGGCCGGCAAGATCTTCCGCGCCTTCATCGGCGATTCCCGAATAAAACATCCTGGTTATTGCGGCGGTGCCGCATCTCCTGCGTTGGGGTTTCAATGAAGCGGTGAAGGAGCAGTCTAACCGCGCCGCGATGGAATGCCAAGCGGAGGGCTTCCCCGTTCAGCCGCGGCCCTGGAGCTTCCTGGTGATTCCTACCCAGTCGGTGTGAACGGGGTCCGCTTCCGGCCGGTCGATCCTGCGGTAGGTATGAGCGCCGAAGTAATCGCGCTGGGCCTGGAGCAGGTTGGCGGGAAGGCTTCCCCGTCGGTAGCTGTCGTAGTAGGCCAGCGCCGAGCTGAAGGCCGGCGTTGGGATTCCCAGCTTGACGGCCTCGCTGACGACCCTGCGCCAGGCGGCCTGATTCTCATCGATGGCCTGGAGGAAGAACGGGTCGAGCAGGAGATTGTTCAGGTCGGGAGCATTGGCGAAGGCATCCCTGATTCTCTCCAGGAAACGGGCCCTGATGATGCAGCCGCCTCGCCACATCAGGGCGATGCTGCCGTAATCGAGATCCCAATTGTATTCTTCCGCCGCGGCCCGGATCAGCGCGTAGCCCTGCGCGTAGGAGCAGATCTTCGAGCAATAGAGAGCTTTTTCGATCGCATCGACCAGTTCAGCCGGATCACCATCATAGCTCGAGTCCGGTCCATTGAGGAGCTCCGCGGCTGCCACACGGTCTGTCTTCTGGGCTGAGATCGCCCTGGCGAGGACGGCCTCGACGATCGTTGGCGCGGGGATTCCAAGGTCAAGGGCCGAGGCGGATGTCCATCGCCCTGTACCTTTCTGACCCGCCGTGTCGAGGATCATCTCGACAAGAGGGTTGCCTGTTTCTTCATCCTTGATGGCGAGGATATCGCGGGTGATCTCGATCAGGTAGCTTTCGAGTTCGCCCTCGTTCCACCGAGCGAAGACCTCGTGCATCTGTTGCGCGTCCATGCCCAGGGAGTTTTTCATCATGAAATAGGCCTCGCAGATCAGCTGCATGTCGCCGTATTCGATGCCGTTGTGGACCATCTTCACATAGTGCCCGGCTCCATCGGATCCGACCCAATCGCAGCAGGGCTCGTTTTCGTCTCCTACCTTGGCCGCGATCGCCTGGAAGATGTCCTTCACCTCGCCCCAGGCGCTTTCTGAACCTCCGGGCATGATGCTCGGTCCCAGCCGCGCGCCTTCCTCGCCTCCGGAAACCCCGGTGCCAATGAAACGCAGCCCGCGGGCTTCCACTTCCGCTGTCCTGCGGATCGTGTCGGGGAAGTGTGAGTTGCCTCCATCGATGATGATGTCGTTCGGCTCGAGGTGCGGGGCTATGAGGTCGATGAAATCATCGACGGGCTGGCCAGCCTTGACCAGGAGGACGATCTTCCTGGGTGACTTGAGGTTGGCGCAGAGGTCTTCGATGCTCGATGCGCCGTAGAGCTGCCGGTCGGGATTCTCTTCGATAAACTCATCCACCTTGCTGGTGGTGCGGTTGAAGACGGCGACGCTGTAGCCGTGGTCCTCCATGTTGAGGACGAGGTTCTTTCCCATCACGGCAAGGCCGATCAGTCCGATATCACAGGGTGAGGTACTCATATCTCTCAGTCTATTCCTGGTTCCAGGGTGGGTCACTGGGGAGCCTGGCGAGGAAGCGTTCGGTCAGGCCCGCCTCGTAGTCTCCCGAGAAGTTTCCATTGAAGAAGCGGTCAATTCCTTCCGCGAGGAGGTGCTCCCAGGACGCTTCTTCTTCTCCGGGTACGATGGGGAAGAAGAGGGCGTTGTTGGCCTTGGCGGCTTTCTGGTCGCCTGGGGCATCTCCGATCATCAGCACCTTGCCATCTTCGTAATTCGAGACGACGGCTTCGAGGTGTTCTTTTTTGTTGCCCATCTCCTGGCCGGCGATAAGCCCTACGTATTGATCGATATCGTGTTCTTTCCATTCCTTGGTGAGGGCCTCGACCGGGGTCGCGGATACGACCATCATGTCAGCCGCCCCGGAGAACTTTTCAAGGCATTCACGGAGGTTCGGGAAGGGTGGAACGTTGTTGACGAATCTCTTCACGTCGCGATTGACGTGGTGGCTCCACTTCATGCAGAGCTCGAGTTCGGGATCAGGATTTTCCGCGAGAAACTCTTCGATGGCGGGGTTGGAGAGAGGCTTGTCGGACTCGCTGAATCTCTCGAGGGATTCGAGCTTCATGATCTCGACGCCCCTGCGCTGGACATCGGGCCGCGCACGCAGGTAATCCAGCGCGTAGATCAGCGCGAGGAAGCGATTGCAGCCCCTGGTTCGCGAGTAGAGATTGACGAAGTCCCAGGCTTCCCGAGCGTATTTTGAGACCGCCTGGAGCTCGAAATAATTGATCGTATTGGGGCAGAAGCACTCCTTGTGCTTGAGCTCCATGCTGTCAAAAGCGCAGCCATCGGAGTCGATCCCGACAAAGAATTCACTCGAAGACTGGAAGCTCTGCAGCGCCGCCTTGTAGTCCGTCATGGGTTCCCTGGTTTCCTTGGATGGTTCCTGGTTCGCTCCACCTCTGTAATCAAGGTCGCTAAGTTAGCACCTCCTCATGGGGCCATCAAGGCTCCACAGCGGACCCAGCCCGCGAAGCCGATAAAGCCCTGTTGGTTTCAGAGGCGTTTTCCAAGCAGCTCGAGAGCCCTGGCGATTACAGGATCGCTGCCCTTTTTCAGATCGGCCCGGGTATTGAGGATTTCAACGTCTACCGGGATCCCTTTTCCCTCATAGCAGACCCTGGCCGCGGAATAATAGCGCTGGTGCGAGAGGCTGTATTTCCAGCCGTTGGAGAGCTTCTTTTCGAGCATATCGCTGAAGATACCGTTGGTGTGGTCACCGATGAGGGTTGCCTGGGGAAGATCTGCCATGAGCATCGCGAAGACATCGGCCGCGCTGTAGGACGCATCGTTGGTGAGGACCATGAGGTAGCCTTTGTATCGGACAGCTCCCCCCGGCTCGATATAGCGGGTGCGGAGCTCTCCGAAATCATCTTCTCCCGAACCTTTCTTCGTTTTCTTGTAGTGCCCGACCCTTTTCTTGTCGACGAAGCGGTTGACGACCCGGTACACGAAATCGTCGGTACCGCCGGGATTGGCGCGGATGTCGATGATGATCCCCCTGGTGTCCTGCAGCTCGCCCAGGATCCGGTCGAGCGCTCTGTCGAGAGCCTTTTTCCCCAGGCCCTCCATCTCGGCGATCCTCAGATAGCCAAGGTCTTTGCCGCGGCAATAAAAGAAGATCTCGGCGAGCTCCTTCGGTTCGCTGAAGCCGGCGGCGCCGAGCGTGTCGGCTACCATGTTCCAGAACTTCTTCTGCAGCTTCCTCGAGGGAAACTCCCGCTCGAAATCGGCCTGCTCCTCAGGGCAGAATTCTTTCTTTTTCTTGCCCTTGCCCTTGATGGCGAGGGTGACGTGTCCGTCCTTCAGAGGGGCCAGCAGTTCAGAGAGAATTCCGAAGAGCTCATCATCCGTGGTCTTCGCGGACACTCTCGGCCGGTGTTTCCCGTACTGCGCCTTCCAGTCTACTTTTTTGAGCTTGAAGAAGGCGTAGCGTTCATTGAATACGCCCCAGAGTTCCTCGAAGATTTTTTCGGGAGCGCTCAGTCCGGCTTTTCCCTCCTGGGAGAGGGCGGGGGTGGGTGCCAGCAGAGAAAAGGCTACAAGTACCAAGGCGGCCCAACAGGATGTATTCTTCGGATGGTTCATGCTTCAACCCAATGCGCGTTTGTGATTCAAGACCCGGGAAGCTCCGCCTGCCACATTATCAACCGGGGTAGCGGCGAACGAAAGAAAAGAAGGGCGACCCACGCTATGATTGCGCGGACCGCCCTGTCTGTTTTCTGGTGCCGTGGAGAGGACTTGAACCTCCACCCACTAAAAGTGGACTAGGACCTGAACCTAGCGCGTCTGCCAATTCCGCCACCACGGCATAAATCGAGATGCGAGTGTACTTGCAGGGACATAAGTTTCAAGTCTAAACGGCCATTGGAGAGCCTCCAAGACGCCCAAACTTGAAATCAGGAGATGGGCGTGTTGCAATGTAATCAGGAAGCAATCGTCGCCTTCAAGAGGACTTCACATGCTGAGTATCTTCGATGGTGAGCAAGGGATCAGCCGCCGCAGGCTTCTGACAATGGGAAGCCTCGGTCTTGGCGGTCTCGCCCTGCCGACCCTCTACGCGGCCGGCGGTTCCGGGGATTCGGAGTCGAATCCGGTCACCGGCAGGTCAGTGATTTTCCTCTTTCAGCAGGGTGGTCCCAGCCAGTTCGAGACCTTCGATCCCAAGCTCGATATTCCGCTGGGAAACCGAACGATGGGCGGAGTCATTCCAACGACCATCCCTGGTGTAACTTTTGGCTCGACTATGCGGCGGCTGGCGAGGCTCGCTCACAAGCTGACCATCGTGCGCTCTTTTCATACGAAGAACTCGGGCCACAACATCAAGCCCATCGTCGGAGAGCACTCGCTGGAGGCTAACATCGGAACCCACTATTCACGGGTGGCGGGCTCGACCCATCCTCTTACCGGGATGCCAACCAATGCGGTGATCTTTCCCAGGACGGTGAATTCCGAGGTTCCAGGTCCGAGCGCCAGGGGAAACCTCGCCTCGACAGGTCCCTACGGAAAAGGCTACACACCTTTTGTCCCGGGGGCGGGAGGCCAGTTGCAGGAGGATATGAAGCTGCGGCTCGACAGGACACGCAATGATACCCGGCGCCAGCTTCTCAGCCAGCTCGACCGACTCAACCGCAAGGCGGACACCGGGGGCCAGCTCGATGGTCTCGACAAGCTCCAGGGTCAGGCCTATGAGCTGATCCTTGGCGGCGGCGTCTCGAAGGCGCTTGATCTTTCGCGGGAAGATCCCCACACCTTGAAGCGTTACGACACGAGCGCCTACGCTAAGAAGGGGCATTGGAACAAGGTTTCGAGGGGAAGGAAGGGCTACTACTGCGCCCAGGCGGCTACGGTCGGTCCCCTGCTGTTGCTGGCGCGTCGGCTCTGCGAAGCCGGCTGCGGTTTCGTCACCATCCACGCAGGCTACGAGGGGGTCTGGGATATGCATGCCGATGGCAACAACCTCAACATGATAGATGGAATGGAGGCGGTGGGCCGCTCCTTCGATCACGCGGTCTCAGCCTTTGTCGAGGATGTAGAGGATCGCGGTCTCGAGGACAGGATCATGCTGGTGGCTACGGGCGAGATGGGGCGTACACCGAAGATCAACAAGAATGGAGGCAGGGATCACTGGGCTCGCCTGGCGCCGCTGCTGCTCTATGGAGGCGGCCTCGAGGGCGGCCGGATCATCGGCCGTTCCGATCGTCAGGGCGGAGAGCCCGCCGTCGATGGCTGCGACCCCAGCCATCTGATCTCCACGATCCTCCATACAGTTTTCGACCCCGGCAAGCTTCGGATCAAGCCAGATGCCCCTCGCGAGGTGCTGGCCCTCAGTGAGAAGCCTCCGATACCGGGGATTTTTTAACACTGTCGATTCGCGGCTCGCCACTCGAGGGCAGGCACAGGTACCGAGAATATGGAGCTGATCGCATTACGCCCCCCAGGACGAAACCGATGAGCGAAGAGAGCTTCAGGTTTGATTCCCGGAGTGCGGCGGAAGCCGCGGACTTTCTCGATGATCGCACCATGGTGCTACGCTGGCTGGTAGCTTTCCTGCGCCATCACGACAAGATCCCCGAGGAGTCGCTCTCGAGCTGGCGGTTCGGGTGGGGCGGAGGGCCCGGAGCGAGCCATGTCCTGGCTCACTCTTTCAGGAATGGCACGACCTACCTTTTCGCCGAGGAAGGTTTCAACTTTGAATCGCTGCGCGAGCCCTTCCGTGAGGACCTCCTGCCCGAGCGGATCATCGTCGACCGATCGACAGCCGAGAACTGGCGCGGGTCATCTCCCGGGATGCTGGATGCGGCGGGCCGCGGCCTGGAGTTGAGGGTGTTTGCCCGGTCGCCGG
>CAJWMA010000019.1 GCA_913042995.1 uncultured bacterium
TCGCGTCCGGCGTTCTTGTTGATCTTCGGGGTGCGGCCGAATTCGCCCCAGGCTACGAAGGACACGTCGGAGTCCATCCCGCGCTCGTGGAGATCTTCGACCAGGGCGGTGACACCCTGGTCCCACAGAGGCAGGTACTTGTTCTTTAACTCCTTGAAGTTGTTCGAGTGGAAGTCCCAGCGGCCGAAGTTGAGTGTCACCACTCGGCAGCCGGCCTCGACCAGTCGTCTCGCCAGCAGGAAGTGCTGCAGATTGAGGGGGGCTCCGTCGCCGTGTTTCTTGGGGTCGCCCTTGCCGTAGCGCTCGAGCGTTTTTGGGTCTTCCTTCGACAGGTCAAACGCTTCGGCGAGCCTGTTGGAGGTCAGGATGTCCATGGCGCGCTGCTGCAGCCGGTCGAGCGAGGAGACCGACCTGAGCGCGTCAGCCGAGCGGCGGAAGGTGTCGAAGGATTCAAGGAGGCTCCGCCGGCTGCCGAGCCGCCCAAGGTCCATGTCCTTGAGAACCATGTCCTGGCCGACCTGCCCATTGGGACGGAAGGCCGAATGCCGCTGTCCGAGGAAGCCGGGAAGCCCGGGCGAGCCGTAGGGCGGATGCCCAGCCTTGGGCGCCAGTCCGACAAAGGGCGGGATCGCCGCCTCCGAGGGGCCCAGCAGAGAGGAGACGCAGGAGCCGACGCTTGGCCAGCCGCCGCGAGCCTCGTTCGGTTTCTTTCGGCCGGTGTAGCAGATGTAGGAGTCATGCGCGCCGCTGGGCGAGCCGACGACCGAGCGAATGGGGATGAGCTTATCCATGACCTTCGCCATGCGCGGCAGGAGCTCGCAGATCTCGATGCCCTCGACGTTGGTCTGGATGGGCTTGAACTCGCCGCGGATTTCCGAAGGCGCGTCCATCTTCAGATCGTACATATCCTGGTGGGGAGGGGCGCCGCACATATAGACCATGATGATGGCCTTGTTCGACTTGCCGATTCCAGCCTGCTCCTCTGCCGCGAGAAGCTGGGGAAGGCTCAGCCCGCCAAATCCGAGGGCGCCAATCTTCAGGGCGTCGCGGCGGGTGAGGCCGTCGCAGAGGCGGTGTTCCTGGCCGAAGAGGTTCAACATGGTGGCGTTTTCCTCAGATCCTGCAGCCGGGCCGGCAAGTTGAAAATACGCTCGATGAACAGTCAACCCGGCTCACTCTGATGACAGTATAGGCTAAATGACGACCGGTTCGAGTAATTATCTCTCGCCCTGTTCAGAGTCGGCATGATTGCGTGATCATCGCCCGGCGGGATGCGGCCCCCGGTCGAGATAAGGGCATTTTTAACGGCCCCGTGTTCAGTTCTTCTCGATGCGGTAGAGCGACTTGTCGGTTCGCAGGAAGAGCGCCTTGCCGACGATCGCCAGGCTTGACATGTGCCGTCCGGGGAGCTGGTTGTTCGCCAGCACCTCCAGCTTTTCCTTGCCGGGCTTGATCACGGTGGTCACGCCCTCCCGGCTGTGAAAGTAGAGCTTGCCGTCGGCGTAGGTGGGGGAGGAGGAATGGTTGCCCTTGATGCGTTCCTGCCAGTGAATCTTGCCGGTGAGAGCCTCCAGGCAGGTGACGACCCCGCCGGCATCGCTGACGAAATAGAGCTCCTTGCCGATGAGGATGGGCGAGGATGTCTTGGGAACACTGCGCTTGTGTCTCCAGGATATGGAGGGGTTGTTGCTCTCGCCGTAGCGTATGGCAAGAATCTGGGGCCGCATGAAGCTGGTGCTGAGGAAGATCATCCCGTTGCCCGCGACCGGCCGGGGAACGTTCGAGAAGCCCAGGACTCCATAGTTGAGCCTCCAGAGCTCCTTGCCGGTGGCGGGGTCGTAGCCGTAGAGCCAGTCGGCGGCCGGGGAGACGACGTGCTCCTTGCCGTCGATCGCGAGAACCAGCGGCGTTCCGTAGGCCTTCTTCAGCTGCGGGTTCTTGTTCATCTCACCGCTGCGCTCGGTCTTCCAGGCCAGCTTGCCGGTCTTCGCATCGAGGCCGGCGATATACTGCTTGTCGCTTCCGTCCATGTGAAAAATGACCCTGTTCTTCCACAGGACCGGGGTGCTGCCCGGGCCGTTTTCGTGCATGACCTTGAGCTCCTGGTTACGCCAGAGCACCTTTGCGCTGGAGGTGTCGACGCAGGCTGTTCCGTAGGAGCCAAAGTGGCAGTAGAGCCGGCCCTTGTCGAGCAGTGGAGTCGGTGAGGCGTAGCTGTTGAGCTCGTGGACCCATTGGGGCTCCTTCTTGCTGAGCACCTCGATATCATGAAGGATCTTGCCGGTCTTCCTGTCAAGGCAGATGGCGTGCAGCTTGACCGTCTCGAGAACAATCAGCGGCTGGCCGCCGGTGTTGGCCTTAAGTCGTTCTTTCGTGGCTTCAGCGGAGGCGAGGGTCTCATGGGCGGTCGTCAGCCAGACCTGCTCGCCCGAGATGACCGGAGATGACCAGCCGCGGCCGGGCAGGTCGGTTTTCCAGGTGATGTTCTTTTCAGCGTCCCATTCTGAGGGCAGGCCGGTGGCATCGCTGTGGCCCTGTCCGGCGGGTCCGCGCCATTGCGGCCAGTCGTCGGCGGCCGTGAGCTGGAGAGAAATGAAGACAAGCAGAGCGGCGCTGGAGAGCTTTCTGTATGGGTGAGTCATTTCTGCGGATCCCTGGATGGTTGAATTGGGCGCCGCCTGCGCGGCACGGGAAAGGTGAATTCTATTCCCGTCAGGGATCCGCTGCAAGCCATGGGATGCAGCCTCGCGGCCGGGCTCAGAAGTCGTAGCCGATGGTGAAGAGCGCGGTGGTGCCGCCGATGTCGGTCGGGCCGACCACTCCTATGGAGGCGTCTCCCTCGCCAAAGTCTACCTCGACCGCGCTCCAGGCGAGCTCGAGTCCAATGGACCAGCCATCGAGGACATATTCCACTCCCGCGAGGGCGTGGACCCCGAAGCCGTTGGCGTGGCTTGAATAGACCACGGAGATGTCGGCTCTGTCATTGACGTCTACGGTCTGGGAGAACCAGTTGAACTCCACTCCGAGTCCGAGATACGGATGGAAGTAGCCGTCTTTTCCGTTTGAGAAGGTTTTCGGGGGCAGGTGAAAGAGGGCCGTGTATTTCAGCGACAGCTGGGCGAACTCGCCGTCAATCCAGATTCCCAGCGGTGTGCCATCGGGGCGGTCTTCCTGGAAGGTGCCAAATCCGTAGATCAGGTCGAAGGTTCCGCGGGCGGAAAAGTAGTCGCACAGGCTGCCCTCTACCGAGACGCCGAGCAGCGGTACGATCCCGGGGTCGCTGGCGTATTTGACCATGGCGGTCATGACATCGTTTTTATATTTCAGGCCGCCAATGCGATATCTGATGACCGCGCCGCTCCTGTCGGACCAGCGGGTTTTTTCTTCATCGATGGGGCCGCCGATGGCAAGAGGAGCCTTTGCTCCCTCCGACTCCTCGTCCATTGTAAGGCCGAGCATGCCGGCATGCAGGAGCCTGTCCGTATCCTGTGCTGCGCAGCGGGATGCGGAAAAAACGGGCAGCAGGACACAGGCCGCTGCTAGCAGGCAATGGTTAAGCGATTTCATAGCAGGCTCTTAAATCCGGAGGGATCTGTCCGGATTCAGATCAACTCCCCTGAACAGTCGAATGATTTTCAATCGTATTACACGATGATCTGCCAACCAAACTGATTCGCCCGGCAATGGGCGAGGGTTGTCGAAGGGTCGCCTAGGGGTCGGGGTTTGGTAGGGTTTGCCCTGTACCGGCGGGCAAGTCGGCCACATTCTGCGCAGCTTCTATTGTCCTGCGTCGTTGACACCATTGGAGAACAGCCACCTCCAGGTCTCGGGGTCATCGTAGGCTCGCTCCCAGGCTTCCACATGTCCGGCTCCCTCGTAGAAGGTGAAGCGGATCTTCTTGCCGCCGGCCTCCTGGATGATCTTGACCAGTAGCTTCGTCTCAACGAGAGGCACTGAGCTGTCCCTGGTTCCGTGGAAGGTCCAGATCGGCAACTCCGCGGCCTTCTTCAGCCCCTCGGGGTTGAACTCGTTTTCGATGCCGCTCTTCACTGGCGGTCGGTTGGCCGGGAGGTTGAAGGGATTGCCGCCGCCGCAGATCGGCACCGCCGCGGAGAAGAAACCCGGATGATGGGAAATAAAGCTCCAGATACCGTAGCCTCCCATGCTGAGGCCGGTTACATAGAGCCTGGCGCGGTCGATATCGCCGCGCGCTTCGACGACCTCATCTACCAGGGTCTTCAGCGCCTCGACTCTCCACCAGCTGTCGCGCGGACATTGCGGGGAGACGATGACGCAGCCGGCCAGTTCGGAAATTTTTTTGTTCAGCTTCGGAGGGCCGTGCTTTCTGACCTTGTCGATGTCATCTCCACACTCACCGTAGCCGTGCAGGAAGAGCAGCAGAGGCCAACCCTTTTCCGGCTTTTCTCCAACCGGCCCCTGCAGGAGGTAGCTGAGCTGGTGTCCGGCGACGGTCTTCTCCATTTTCATAACACTCTCCTCCCCCTGAACGGTCGTGGTGCCGCCTGTCACGGGGCCGCGCTTTTGTCTGTTACACCCTGCAGAGAGGACCGCGCAGGCCAGCAGGATGATGGGGGCCGCGCTATGTGTCGATCTGCCGGTGTATGTCATGTCCAGTAATTTTCGTTTTCTCCGGGGGGGATCAATAGGTGATAAAGTCCGCTGCCGATACTCAGCGCGGGGGGGTCAGGAGCCCCGCTTGCGTGCCCTCTTGAGGAGCCCCCGCATTTTTTCCAGTTGCCCGTTGAACTCGCTCTTACCGATGAGGTTGGTGTGTTCCGCCGGGTCTTTCTCCAGGTCGTAGAGCTCGGCCGCCGAGCTGCTTCCCCATTCGGCGTAGCGCCAGCGGGTGGTGCGGATCGAGCGGCCCAGGGTCTTGCCGCGGCTGACCACGGTGTAGGCGGTCTCCTTGCCCTCTCCGGAGGGCTTGTCGACCAGCCCGGCGAAGCTCTGGCCCTGCAGGTGCGCTGGGGGCTTGATTCCGCAGAGTTCGCAGAGGGTCGGGTAGAGGTCGACCAGTTCGGTGAGTCCATTGGCGCTGGTTCCCGGGCGGGTTTTCCCCGGGACTCGAACGATCATCGGCACCCGGGCGCATTCTTCGAAGAGGCTGACCTTTCCCCACAGATAGTGTTCGCCGAGATGGTAGCCGTGGTCCGAGATGAAGATGATGATGGTGTCTTCCCAGTGTCCGTTTCGCTTCAGCCCATCGAGCAGCAGGCCGATCTGGGTATCGATGAAGCTGACGCAGGCGTGGTAGGCCTGGGTGTAGGCTCTGCGCAGGGCATCGTTTTCCTTGTCGAGCTCGAAGCCGAAGGCCTTGAAGCGCTTGACCATCGCCAGCGGGGGGATGTCCTTCCAGTCCCCTACGAGAGCTGGTGGAATGACGAGCTTTTCCTGCGGGTACATGTCGAAGTACTTTTGCGGAGCCCAGAAGGGCACGTGGGGCTTCTGGATTCCACAGGCGATGAAGAAGGGCTTGTCTCCGTGGCTCTTCTTATCGAGCCAGGACACGACACGGCGCACATTGCGGCCGTCCTTGTGTTCCTCGTCGCTCATGTCGGTCGGCCCATAGCCAGGGATCTTCTGTCCACTCGCGCCGCGCCGCGCCTCCTTCTGCTTGAGGCGCCAGGCTCTTCTGTTCGAGGCCTTCTCGATCGATCCGTTCTCAGCTTCGAATTCTTTCTTCGCCTTCTCGAGCACCGGGTTGCGTTCGTTTTCAAAGCGTTCGTATTCGTACCAGCAGGACTCGCCCGGGTCGTTCTTCATGTTGTGGAAGACCTTGCCGACCCCCGCCGTCCAGTAGCCGTTTTTCCTGAACTGTTCGGGCAGCGGGACGATGCCGGGGCGTTCCTGGCGGATATCCGATTTGTTGTCGAGCACCCGGGTCGATTCCGGGTAGAGACCGCTTAGAAAAGACGAGCGCGAGGGGCCACAGACAGGGTACTGGCAATAGGCGCGAAGAAATCGGGTGCCGGCGGCGGCCAGCTTGTCGAGCGACGGGGTCCTGATGTGGCTGTAGCCCGAGGTGCTGACGTGGGTGTTCAGGTCATCGCAGACGATGAACAGAACATTCGGACGCTTCCCTGCGGGGGCGGTTTTCTCCTGCGCAACAAGAGAAAGGGGCACCAACAGGCAGAGCCAGGTGGCGAGGGACCGAATGGGTTTCATCGCGGGTTTCCTTCAAATAGAGGTATGCGAGGCTTCAGGCCGGTTCACAGAGCGTTTCCTCACAGTTGCGCCGGCTGGGACTCCCGCTGCGTACTTTCAGACGAATTATTTATACCGTAAAATAAACGCTGGTTCTCTTAATCGGAGCGTGAATTCGTGAAGTTCGTTATATCCCCTTTACTGGCGGTGCTGGTGCTGGCCTCGTTCGCGTGGTCCCAGTCTGTCACGCCTAAAAAGGGCTCCGGGCAAAAGATGAACCTTGATCTTCCCTTCGATGCGGAGGGCGCAGACAGCCAGGAGGAGGAGGTTCCGGAGCTCATTGTCTTCTACGGCGAGGCCTACGAGGCGAGCAATGTCGTGTTCTGCCTTGATGAGTCGCTCACCATGAACAATAGCGGCCGCTTTGACATCGAGAGGCGGGAGGTGAGGAGGGCCATCTCAGAGTTGAACCCCGATGCGGAATTCGGGGTGCTCTTCTACGGCGGGCAGGTGACGAGCTTCAGAAGGCAGCTGATCAAGGCATCTCCCACCAACAAGCGGGCGGCGATGGCCTTTATCAGTTCCCGCACCACGAACCTGGGCACCTGCCTGGGAAATTCCGTCGAGCAGGCGCTCCAGATGCTGAATCGTTCGGATTCAAGATTCCAGGCGGTTATCCTGGTCAGCGATGGAACGCCGACGCGCTGTCCCTTCGCGCGGCTTAATGGCTGCCAGGAAAAACAGGTGGTTTGTAACGAGGTGCTCGCGCAGATCAGCGCGGCCAATGTCCGGCGCATGCCGGTTCACTGTATCCTGGTCGGCAACGCAGACAGGTGCGGAGGTCTCCCAACGCAATTCATGAGAGCGGTTTCCGGTTTGAGCGGAGGCTCCTTCCGGCATGTTCCCCAATAGGTAGCCGCTGCGCCCCACCGGGGCAAGGCGGATGGAGGATTAAGGTGAGTAGATTGACAGCATTGAGTTTTTTCGCAGCGGCAATCATTTCTTCCGGATGCTTCGCGGCGGAGCCGAATACCTGGCCTGGCTGGAGAGGACCTGTGTCCTCAGGCAGCGCGGTCTCCGGGTCCTATGCCAGCGGCTGGGCGGATGGAAAGAACATCCTCTGGTCCGCGCCCCTGCCCGGCAAGGGCTGCTCGACTCCGGTGGTCTGGGCGGAGAGTATTTTCGTCACGGTGCCGATCGAGGGGGAGGATGGGCTTATGGCCTTCGATTGGAAGGGCAAGGTCCTCTGGCAGAGCCGGATGGGCAAGGCGCGCGGCGGCAAGCATCGCAATGGCTCGGGCGCTAATCCATCGCCGGTGACCGATGGGAAATACATTTTCGCTTATTACCGAAGCGGCAATTTCGCGGGCCTGGACATCAAGGGCAAGGTTCTCTGGACGACGAACCTCCAGGAGCGTTTTGGCAAAGATACTCTGTACTGGGACATTGGCACCTCGCCGGTGGTGACGGAGAGCCACGCGGTGATCGCCGTTATCCAGGAGCGCGGCTCCTTCCTGGCGGCCTTTGACAAGAAGAGCGGAGAGATCGCCTGGAAGGTCGCGAGAAATTACGAGTGCCCGACCGAGGGCGACCACAGCTACACCACGCCGATTGTCGTGCGCCATGAGGGCAAAGAGGCGATCCTGGTCTGGGGCGCGGAGAGGTTGACCCTTCATTCAGCCGCCGATGGAAAGATCATCTGGAGCTGCTCGGGATTCAACCCGGAGGAGCGCCGCAATTGGGTCACCGTGGCCTCGCCGGTGATCTCGTCCGGGGTTGTCGTGGTTCCCTATGGACGGGGTGAGCGGCTTGCCGGCGTCAAGCTTGGCGGTAAGGGGGACGTCACCGAGACCCACCGTCTCTGGACGGTCAAGGGCAACGGTACCTTCGTTCCGACGCCGGCCGCCTCCGGCGGCGAGGTCTATATCCTGCGCGACAAGGGACAGGTCGTCTGCCTGGATTCGAAGACGGGCAAGACCAAGTGGAGCGGCCGTATGCCGAAGCATCGCGCGAAGTACTATTCATCCCCGCTGGTGGCCGGAGGGAATATGTACGCCGCTCGTGAAGATGGTGTTGTCGTCGTCGCGCGCCTGGGTAAGGATTTCAAGGTGTTGAGCGAGAACGATATGGGCGAGAGGATGATAGCCTCTCCAGTACCCATGGCCGGGCGCCTCCTGCTGAGAGGTGACAAGGCGCTCTACTGCATCGCCAGGCCCGGGGAAGCAGCCTCGAAATGAATCCCAGGCTGCTTCCAGCCCTTCTTGCTTTTGCCTGGATCGTATGCTCCCAGCCAGTGGCGGCAGGACAGGGGGATGGCCGGAGGCTGGCATCTGCAATCATCGAGGGCAATATCGATGCGGTGGAAACGCTGCTTGATAAGGGTGTCGATGTGAACGCCCTGCTCGTCGAGGGCTTGTGGGCGCTCGATGTGGCGAGGGTTTGCGGCTGGAAGAGTATTGAGAAGCTGCTCCTTGAAAGGGGCGCGAAGAAAGCGAATGCGAAGATCTTTCCCCCGGGAACCCTGGCCCCGGAACTTGCCGACCTGTACCTCTCCAATGACATTGCAAAGGGTTCTCCCGGTTTCGCGGTAATTGTCAGCCGCAATGGAAAGGAGCTCTTCTGCCGCGGCTACGGTCTTGCCCGGGTAAAGGAAGGGGTGGTTGCCGGGCCTGGAACGCCTTTCCGGATCGGGTCGGTTACCAAGCAGTTCACCTCGGCAGCCATCCTGAAGCTCCAGGAGGAGGGGAAGTTGAGTGTCAGTGACAGGCTCTCGAAGTTTTTCCCCGGTTTTCCCCGTGGCGGGGAGGTCACGCTCCATCACCTGCTCTCCCACACCTCGGGGATTCACAGCTATACATCGGCTCCCGGCTTTTTGAAGGGAGTTACAAAGCCCGTCAAGGCGGCCAGGCTGGTTGAGCAGATCACCAAGGCGCCCTTCGATTTTGGGCCGGGCGAGCGGTTCAAGTATTCCAACTCGGGCTACTTCCTGCTCGGGCTCATCGTAGAGAAGGTTTCCGGGAGGTCCTATGCCGAGTACCTGGAAGAAAAGTTCTTCAGGCCGCTGGGCATGAAGAAAACCGGGCTTCATCGCCGCGGCTTTGAACCCGGCGGGGAGGCGCTTGGCTATACCCGCTCAGGGAAGGGCTTTGAGCGGGCGGTTAACTGGGACATGAGCTGGGCCGGAGGCGCCGGGGCTCTCTATTCGACGGTTCGTGATCTCGACCGATGGAACGAGGGCCTCTTCGCTCTCAAGGTACTCAACAAAAAAAGTCTCGAGCTGGCGTTGACCCCGGTCAAGCCCCCTGGTGGCGGATTGGAGGGAAGCAAGGTGTCCTATGCCTACGGCTGGATGATACAGAGTCATCGCGGTCTTCGCGCGGTCGCCCATAGCGGCGGGCTGCACGGTTTCCAGTCCTACCTGGCTCGGTACCCGGAGCAGAAGCTGACGGTGGCGGTGTTGGCCAACGCGGAATTTTCTCCCGGTGCAAAAGCCCGGGTACTTGCCGAGCTCTGGCTCTCAACGGTGATGGAGCCGCGCCTGGAGAGGGAGGAAAAAAAAGGCATCGCCGGCAAGAACTATGAGGATTATGCCGGGCGCTATGATTACGGGTCCGGGGTGATGACGGTCGAGCGCGAAGGAGATCGGCTCTTCGCCCAGTTGGGCCTGCAGCCGCGCTTTGAGATCTTTTCCGCCGGCGGTGATGAGTTTTTCTGGAAGGTGGTGGAGGCGCGGGTGAAATTTGAGCGCGACAACTCAGGCAAGGTTACGAGGATCCTGCACACCCAGGGCGGCTCCGTTATCAAGGCGCCCAGGCTCACCCGCCAGGTGGTGGTGAAGGTCGACCCGGCCATCTACGATGCCTATGTCGGCAGGTACGACTACGGAAGCGGGCAGACGCTCACCGTCACCCGCGATGGCGGCAAGCTGATGGCGAAGATGACGGCCCAGCCGAAGCTGCAGCTCCTGCCGCGCTCGAAGAAGGATTTTTTCTTCAAGGTGGTCAACGCCGAGATCACCTTTGTTCGAGGGCCCGGGGGAGAGGTTACCGGTGTCGAGCATCTGCAGGGCGGGAAGACCATCAAGGCTCCCAGGCTCAGGTAGCCTTCCCGGAATCCTCTAGAGGGCGATATTGAGGGTCGCGGACTTTCCCTCTTCGAGCGAGCGAATGCCCTTGAGCGTCTTGCCCCGTTTTCCCTCGCCGACCCGGATCGTGTAGGTACCCTTCGAGAAGACCTTGGGGCGGTAGCTTGTCCCCTTGATTCTCAGGGTGTAGACCACCTCGCCGGATTTTTCGTTGATGACCGAGATGACCGGATCGGCCTGCCCGGTGATCTTCAATTCAGGCAGCCAGGCCGCCGCCTTGCGGGAATAGTTGTCTTCCTGGCGGATGGTTTTCGGCCAGCCGAGGTACTGCTTCGATTCGGGGTCGGTGATGTCCACGTTTCGCGGCCAGCACTGAAAGGTGATCTTCCGGCTGGGCTTGTTGAAGCGGATGACGCCAAAGCCGGCGGCGCGGGTGGTTAGCTTGCCTCCCTTTCGGAAGTCCTCGGCCTTCATGCCCGGGTTGGCGGCCGCCCAGCAGGTGACCTTGTTATGGAATCCATCGAGGTGGCGGCCGGTGTAATCCGGCATACCCGCCAGCCGGTTGGCGCCCGCTTCCAGCGGCACCCACCAGCGCAGGTAGAGATTGGCGATCGAGGGAACGCAGAAGGAAAAGACCGAGTCGTCCCAATCGTCGATGCCGTGCTGGAAGATGGTTCCGAGGTGCTGGTCGCCGGCGATGTGAACCGAGAAGCTGCGGCGCATGGCGTCGATCGCCTTGTTGCGGCCGGTCTGCGGCCAGCCGTTGGAGTCGAGGTCGGCGTGCAGGCGCCCGCCGATCTTGCCGTGGATGTGGGCTCCGCCGCAGAAGATCGTCTGCGACAGGACCGCCTTCATCTCGGCGCCCTTCCAGTCCTGCCCCCATTCCCTGAGGAATTTCAGCTGTCTCTCTCCCAGGAGGACCGCCCCGGGAACGTCGATGGTCTTCGGATCGTAGTTCGGGTTGCGGACATGGTCCGGGCGGGGGCCCTGCTGGGGGATGAGCCCCTTGGGGCCGGACTTGAACTTCCGGTCCTCGATGATGGCGAAGCTGATGCCGCCGACCTTCAGGTCGGTATAGTAGACCGTGATGCCGCGCTGGATCGGGGTGGGGTCGTAGGGATCGGGCAGGTGGCTGGTTTGCGCGCGCTGGACCTCGTTGACGTATTCCACGGGCATGAAGAAGCCGCCGTCGGGCCCGGCTCCGGTCGAGGCCTTCTTACCGCTGGCGCCCCAGATATTAGCCTGCCCGACATCATGATCGTCGGGAATGGTGATGGTCGGGATGCTTCGGATGATCTCGCCGAAGTCGCGGCCGAACTTGAGCCAGGCGGCGTAGTGGCGCCGATGGTCGTAGACCTGGTCGCCTGAGAAGAAGAGGAGGTCGGGCTTGATCCTCTTGATGTTCTGGACGATGTCGTCACGGGAGATGTCGCCGCCATGGGCCGGGCTGATCGAGTTGCCGGTGAAGGCCGCGACTACGATCTCTTTCTTCTCCACCGGATCCCTTCGAATGAGACCCTCGTAATAGGCTGTTTTGCCGTGGGCGACGCGATAGGCGGTGTCACGGGTGGGGTCCCAGCCGGTAACCCGGAAGGGCGCGGTCCAGCCGCGCTCGATGACATTCGTCTCGGCGATGACCTTCCAGGCGTCGCCCTTTTTTACCTCGAGGCGTACCTTTCTCGGCTCACCCTCCTTGAGAGGGTAGAGCTGGGCGTTGAGCTTCAGGATCTTGTCCTCGACCGTGTAGAGGGCGAAGCAGATGACATCTTTGCGCTCGACCTCCGGGATGCTCAGCAGCGGCTTCCTGCGCTGCTGCTTTTTCCTGGGGGCATTCTTTTTCTGGGCCTGTTTCCTGGTTTCGTTCTGCGCCGTGGCGACCAGGCAGGGGGCTAACAGGAGGATGATCGAGAGGACAAGGCGTTTGCTGTTCAGGTACACGTTTATTCCTCGTATTGAATTCGGCTGGTTGTGTTCAGGAAGATGGTTCTTTGTCGACCGCTGAGTATCCAACAGATTGCGGGCCGGTTCCAGATGTCTCCGTGGCTTCTTCTCAGAAGCGGAGGCTGAGCCCGATCTTGAAGGCCAGCTCCGACTCGGTCCATCGCAGGCGTCCCTCGTTGCGGTCGATTCCCTGGTTCAGGACGAGGTACAGGTTGGAGCCGGGGGTGTATTCCCAATGGATCCTGCTCTGGAAGCCGAGCTGGTCGCCATCGCTGTAGTACTGCAGGAGGTTGGACCAGTTGAGCTGCGGCGAGAGGCTGAAACGGGTCTTGATCGAGGCGAGCCGTTCCTTGAAGTCTCCCTGCGGCAGGCTGATCGATTGCAGCTCGTAGTCTGCGCGGATGCTGAAAAAGCTGGAGGGCCTGACAGCGATCTCGGCCTCCCAGGCGCTCAGGCTGCCATCGTAGTACCTGCCGAACTCATAGGAGAGCTCGAACTCGATCAGCCGCTTGCTCGATGTGTCGATTCCGATCTTGTAGCTTGGCCACCAGTATTCCCCGGCCGGGATCTCGATGCCTTCGCTGCTGGAGACCTCGAAGGGGCTCGTGGGGGCGTCATGCTCATAGCTGACCTTGCTCCAGAACTTGTCGCCATCGTTGGTGTAGATGTACAAGGGGAAGATCGAGTGGCTGGCCGTTTCCAGCTGGTCATCGAGGTCGGTATAGAAGGAGTTCGAGTAGCTGAAGAAGAGCTGGCGGATGTCGTAGAAGTCCTTGGGCCGCGGCTTGTAGCTGAACTCGCTGATATAAGCTCTCACGCTCTCGCGGCGCACGAAGCCGAGGGCCGGATCGAAATCTTCACCTACCTGGAAGAACTGGACATTGGCGCTGTAGCGGTCGTTTGGCAGCTCGATATTGCCGCCGAAAGACAGGCTGTTCTCATCGCCGCCCGTTTCGGGCGGCGGGTCGTCTTCGCTCTCTCCCTCTTCGCTCCAGCTGCTGAGGATCCAGAGGTTGCTCTGCAGCACCTGGCTGCCGAGGAATTCTGAGGTTCGCAGCCCGAGATCGGCGCCGATGAGAAAGTCTTCGTTACTGGAGTTGGGGTCTCCGTGGGTCGTGATGATGCCGACGGAGGATTGCTCGAGGATGTTGCGCGAGATCCGGCCGGCGAAGACATTGCCTCCGGGGAGGTCTTCGTAGTCATCGACATAGGCGTCGAGCAGGCCGATGTTGTATTCCCCCAGCCGCCCGGTGAGCTTGGTCGCCCCGACGATCGACCTGGGCCGCCTGTCGGGGGTCAGTCCGACCGTACGGCTGAAGAAGGGGGCCGGCTCCGTGGCGCTGGATCGGCCGGGCCCGCGTCTTCGGCCGCCGCTGTTGCGGCCGAAGTTGAAGATCCCCGCGTCCTGGAGAAAGAAGTCGCGCTTTTCCGGGTACCTGGTCTTGAACCGGGTCAGGTTGATCTGAGGCCGGTCGATCTCGGTTTCGGCGAAGTCGGTGTTGTAGCTCAGGCTGAGCGACAGGTTGGGCGTGATCCTGTAGCGCAGGTCGCCCCCGATGTCCATGAGGAGGTCGGTGTCGTCGAGCTCGCGTTGATCTCGAAACTTCGTGATCGCGTAGGGCGCGAACTCGATGCCGAGTCCCTGCTCGATCCCGCTCAGGCCCCTCAGGTAGCCGGCCTCGGAGACCTGGTAGGTGTCGAAGTCCTGCAGCGGGCGGGACCAGCGGTTCCATTCCTGCCTGCGCCGGATGTGGCGGGAGATGTTGATTCCCCAGGCTTCGGCGTTTGGATTGAAGCTGAGACTGTTGAACGGCAGCTCGATTTCCGCCTTCCAGCCCTCCTCGTCGATTCGCGCGACGACGCTCCAGATTCCATCCCAGTCATCGTTGATGTCGGTATTGTTGGTGATGAGCGCGTCGCCCTGGGCGCCGTTCGGGTTGATCATGAACCAATAGCCGTTGCGCCGGTCGAGGAAGGGGTCGAGGGCTATGCAGACAGCGTCGTCCTTGGGAAGCGGCGAGTCGCGGGACATCAGCCGGGAGATGATCTTTTCCGGCTCCCTGTCGAAGCACCACAGGCCGATATAGAGCGCTGTGGAGGTGTAGACGACGCGGAACTCGGTTCGTTCGGTCGACGCGGCTCCCTCATCCGGCTGCTCCTGCAGCAGTGGGCCGGAGGCCTGGGCTTTCTCCCAGGCCGCATCGTCCATTCGTCCATCGAGGATGGGAGCCTCTTTGACGCGCAGGGCCGTGATCGAGGGGCGGCGGAAGAGAGCCTCGTTTTTTTTCTCTTCCTGGCCGGAGAGGGGGAGCGAGAACAGGCCGAGCATCAGGGCGGCGGCGAGTATTCGCTGGTTGATCTTGGGAGACATGGAATTGATTTCGGAGGTTCTGCGGCCCGGTTGGGGCAATTGGCGGCCAGGCGAAGCGTTAGGTTAGCTGAGAGAAGGGGGGATGTCCCGTTCTGATTCAGGCGCCGCGGGGAAAGTGGGACGGCCGCATCAGGCTCCCGGCTGGGTACCCAGGAGATCGTCAAGGGTTTCCCGGCGGCGGATGAGCCGCGCCTCTCCGTTCTGCAGGAGAACCTCGGCCGGGCGGGGTCTCGAGTTGTAATTCGAGGCCATCGAGGCTCCGTAGGCGCCGGCGTTGTGGAAGCCCAGGAGGTCTCCTTCGCGGATTTCCGGCAGGGTTCTTTCGACGGCCAGGTCGTCAGGCTCGCAGAGCTGGCCGACGATTCTGTATTCGATCGGCTTTCCCCCGGGGTTCGAGAAATTCGTGATTTCGTGCCAGGCGCCGTAGAGACGCGGACGCAGGAGATGGTTGAAGCCGGTGTCGACGCCGGCGAGGAGCTCGTCTCCGTTTTTCTTCAGGCCTGTGACCCGGGCCAGGAGGATCCCCGCCTCGCTTACCAGGAAGCGGCCCGGTTCAAACCAGAGCTCGGGCTCCCGGCCGCAGCTCCTGGTGAAGTCCCTGTAGGCCGGCGCCAGCCGGCCGGCAAGCTCGGCGAGGTTGACCACCTGGTCCTCCTCCCGGTGGGGAACCTTGATACCTCCGCCGAAATCGAGATATTCAAGAGCGGGGAAGCGCTCGGCGGCCTCAAAGAGAACCTTCGCGGCCGCGGCAAATACGTCGGCGTCGAGGATCACCGAGCTCGAGTGTACATGCAGTCCTTCGACTCGCAGGTCGCCTGCTTCGACGAGCTTCGCCGCCCTCTCGAGCTCCTCCGCCGAGATACCGAACTTGGATTCCTCGTACCAGCGGGCGGCGTCATCTTCCGCAATCACAGCGGGCTTGAGGCGCAGGCAGCAGGGGACGTCGCCATGGCGGCTCGAAAATTTCTCCAGCGCGCCGAAGTTGTCGATGTTGATTCTCGCGCCGAGCTCAACGGCCAGGTCGAGGTCGGCATCGGAGGGAAAGCTGGGCGTGAAGAGGATGTCGCGCGGGGCGAACCCCGCCCTCAGGCCAAGCTCGATTTCCTGGACCGAAACCGCGTCGAGGCCGGCTCCCTCTTCTTTCAGCAGGCGCAGCACCCCGACCGGGCTGAGGGCCTTGGCGGCGTACAGGATCCTGTGGGGGAGCTCCGCGAAGGCGGCTCGGAAGGTCTCGAGCTGCCGAAGAATCACCGCCGCATCGTAGACATACACCGGTGAGCCGTAGGTTTCGCAGATGGTCTCCGGGTCGAATCCACTGAAGAATTTGATTTCAGGAGGGGCGTTCATGGGAGAGCTAATCCTGCAGGGAGCAGAGGCTCTCGAGGTCGAGGGTCCTGAGGGCCTCGAGTCGATCGAGCAGCTCGTGAACGCGGTTCCTGCTCCTGGCGTAGTCTCGTCCCGAGAGCAGGTCGAGATGCCAGCAGATCTGGCCGTGAGCTCCCCAGTGAATCGAGGCGGGCAGGAGGCTTCGCTCTGTTTTGTCGAAGGCGCGTACGGAATTGTAGTCGGCCAGGAAACGTTCGAGGAGCTCGGCTTCCAGGCTGTTGTCGATGAAGCAGAAGCCGTTGATGGCGGTGCCGACGTCAAAGAGGAAGCTGTCGACGCAGCACTCCTCGAAGTCAATGATGGCCTCGAGCCGGTTTTCTCTGAAGATCGTGTTTTCGGGGAACAGGTCGGCGTGGATCAGCCCTCCCGGAAGGGGCTCGTCTCCCAGCAGGCCGCGCAGGCGGGCGGTCTCATCGAGAAATCTGCCGAGGATCTGTCGATCACCATGGATGGATTCACCGAAGCGTGAAGCCAGCTCCTGGCTGTTCTCGAGCTGGACGAAGTTGGTTTTTTCGAAGCCCTCGGGCGGCTCGATGCCGTGGAGCTCGGCGAGCGCGCCGGCCGCCTCGGCCGCGGTCTCAGGCGTGAGCCCCGGCTCCTCTCCCTCGATAAAGCTGTAGAGGACCACGGCACCTGAAGGGGTCGTTGAGATAAGCTCTCCATCATCGCGTCGGATGGGATAGGCCGCCCGGAAACCCCTGGTTTTGAGGCGTTCGAGAACCTTCAGCTCATCGGCGATGTCGCTTTCGGATTTCTGCCGGCAGATCCTGTACAGGAAGGTTCCGCTGGCGGTCTCGAGGGCGTAGTTGGTGTTGGCGTAGCCCTCGGGGAGGGGGCGCAGGGACACGACCTCGCCCAGGCCGTAGTCCCGGGCGAGGGCTTGCGCCTCAACCAGTACCTGGTCGCCATCGCTGGCATTGGTTTCTGTTGATGTCATATCGTCAAGCCTTCAGCCGTCTCTTGTACCATAAGAGAGGCGAGGTCTCGACTGGACCGGTGAAGACGCCGTTTCCCGAAGGCGGGCGCCGCTGCTATTTTCCGGAGATAAGCTCGAGCTTCTGGCCGCGTTCGAAGGCGTTTCCATCGAGGATACTGGCGACGCTGTAGCGGTCGGCCACCTCGAGTACGAGGAGGGTTCCGACGACATCGCCTGCCGAGCGGCCCAGGAGATCTCCAGTCTCAGGGTCCCGGACCATTTCCCCGCCCTTGCGCACGTGCCAGCGGCTGCCGATCTTCATCTTTCGGTCCTTGCCTCCGCTGATCATGATCGTTCTGCCGTCGACGCTGGCGATGGTCGGTTGCCAGAGCTTTTGGCCGAGGACCTCGCTGATCGAGGAGACGCCCTCATCGAGAGCCTCCCGGAGCGCCTCGCCCAGGGGGGTCTGGAAGAAGTGGGTTCCGCCGAAGGTGACGTTCTTGTAGTTGGTGGCTGCCGCCGTTTCACCGATGTAGGTCTTGCCGGTGACGACCTGGCTGAAGAGAATTTCTCCTGACTCGACCTCGGTGACCTTCAGCGCGATGCTCACCACGGCGTGCATTCCTCCGCCGCCGATGCGCAGGGAGCCGACACCCAGGTCGAGGCCCGACTGGTTGACGTTGGCGAACTCGGTGATGGAACCTTTCACCAGGTAGCGCGCGTTCTTCAGCCTGTTGATCGGCGCCTTTCGTTCAGCGCGGGTGATGCCGGTGCTCTGCAGCTGCTGCTCTTTCATGACGGCATCGAGATGTTCGCGTTCGAGCACCCTGAATTGTCCGGTGCGGTAGAGTGAGTTCGACAGCAGCTCGGCCACGGACTCTCCCAGCTTCCAGTTGAGCGGGGCGTTGGAGCGGTTCTCTAAGGTGATGACCGCCAGCGCGGGCTTGTCGTATTTGTAGTCCTTGCGGGCGCTCCAGGACATGGAGGAGCAGCCGGTCAGGGTCAGCAGTAAAAGAAGCGTCAGGCGCGATCTGGGCATGGGGAGTCCACTCTCAAAAGATAAGGGGGTGATTGCAGATATCTGGACGGGAAAGGGAGACTGAACCCTCCCCGTATCTACATCTATCGGTTCTTCAGTCCAAAATATTTTGACCTGCAAACCTTTATCGGATGCGGGTCCGTCTCCTGGGCGGGTCTTTGCGAAGCTGAGGTTGTTTCGACCCTGGACAGAGGAGGGAGCCCGGAAAGTTAGCGGGTGCCAATATGGCATGGCCTTCTGATCAGGTTGCAGAGAACTGAGAAACGGATATGTCAAAATGGCACCTAATAGTGCTGCCAGAAAAGCCTGTATGTGTGTAAGTATTTGAAATTATTAATTTTATGATTTCTGGTACAGGCTTTGCGTTAGTCCTCCTGTAGAAAGGAGGTCGAACATGAACCTTAATCAATGGACCATTAAATCACAGGAAGCTCTCCAGAAAGCCCAGGTTTTCGCTGATGACCGAGGTCATCCGGAGCTTACGGTGGAGCATCTTCTCAGTGCCCTCATCGAGGATGGGGAGGGACTTGCCTCTCGTCTCCTCGGCCAATTGGAGGTATCGGTTACCTCTGTTCGCCAGAAGCTCTCGGAGTTTCTCGGCAGGTTACCTGAATCCAGGTGTGATACCCAATTGCGGCCCAGCGACGAGCTGGGACGGGTGCTTGATTCGGCGGCAAAGGAGGCGCGTCGGCTCAAGGACGAGTACATCAGCATCGAGCATCTCCTGCTCGGGATTCTCAAGGGCGCCGCTGGTTCTACGGCCGGGCGTCTCCTCGAAGAAGAGGGAGTGAATCCGGCTAAATTCGAGGAGGTTCTGGGCCGAGTCAGGGGAGGTCAGCGGGTGACGAGTCCCGATCCCGAGTCAACTTACGAGGCCCTCGAGCGCTACGGGCGTGACCTGGTCGACCTGGCTCGCAAGGGAGGCCTGGACCCGGTCATCGGCCGTGACGAGGAGATCCGCCGGATCATCCGAATCCTTTCGCGCAAGACCAAGAACAACCCCGTGCTCATCGGCGAGCCCGGGGTCGGCAAGACGGCCATCGTCGAGGGGCTCGCCCAGCGCATCGTGCGCGGCGATGTTCCCGAGGGACTCAAGGACCGGACGATCTTCTCGCTCGACCTCGGCTCCCTGATCGCCGGGGCGAAGTACCGCGGCGAGTTCGAGGAGCGCCTGAAGGCGGTCCTCAAGGAGATCCAGGACAGCGAGGGACGCATCCTGCTCTTCATCGACGAGCTGCACAACATCGTCGGCGCCGGCAAGACCGATGGGGCCATGGATGCGGGCAATCTTCTCAAGCCCATGCTCGCCCGCGGCGAGCTCCACTGTATCGGGGCGACAACGCTGGATGAGTACCGCCAGCACCTGGAGAAGGATGCCGCTCTCGAGCGCCGCTTCCAGCCGGTGGTCTGCGAGCCGCCGACGGTCGAGGACACGATCTCGATCCTTCGCGGCCTGCAGGAACGCTTCGAGGTTCACCACGGAGTTCGGATCCAGGACGCCGCCCTGGTCGCCTCGGCGACGCTCTCGAATCGCTATATCAGCGACCGCTTCCTGCCGGACAAGGCGATCGATCTCATGGACGAGGCGGCTGCCAGTGTCCGGACCGAGATCGACAGCATGCCGGGGGAGCTGGACCACCTGACCCGCCGCCAGCTGCAGCTCGAGATCGAGCTCGAGTCGCTCAAGCGGGAGAAGGACAAGGCCTCGAAGCAGCGCCGCAGGAAGATCAAGAAGGAGGTCGCCGACCTGAAGGGACGCGTAGGCGCCCTGCGCTCCCAGTGGGAGAAGGAGAAGGCCGAGATCCAGGCTGTGCGCGCTCTGCGTGAGAAGCTGGACGCGACCCGGCTCGAAATCGGGAAGGCCGAGCGGGAACAGGACCTTTCTCGCGCCGCTGAGCTCCAGCACGGAACCCTTCCTGAACTCGAGAAGGAGCTCAAGGACAAGGAAGAGGCCATTTCAGCCCGCGAGGGCGGTGATTGTCTCGTTCGCGAAGAGGTGACCTCGGAGGAGGTCGCCTCGATCGTGGCAAACTGGACCGGGATCCCTGTGACACGCCTTCTCGAGGGTGAGCGCGAACGGTTGCTCTGCCTGGGAGAGGAGCTTCACAAGCGGGTGATCGGCCAGGAGGAGGCGGTCGAGGCTGTCTCAGAGGCGGTGCTGCGGGCCCGGGCGGGCCTGAAGGATCCCTCGCGGCCGATCGGTTCCTTCCTGTTTCTCGGGCCTACCGGTGTGGGTAAGACGGAGCTCGCCCGGTCGCTGGCCGAGACGCTCTTTGACTCCGAGGACAACATCGTTCGCATCGACATGAGCGAGTACATGGAGAAGCACTCGGTGTCGAGGCTGATTGGCGCACCTCCCGGCTACGTCGGCTACGACGAGGGTGGACAGCTCACCGAGGCCGTTCGCCGTCGTCCCTACGCGGTGGTTCTTCTCGACGAGATCGAGAAGGCCCATCCCGACGTGTTCAATATCCTGCTCCAGGTCATCGACGACGGTCGCCTGACTGACAACCAGGGGAGGACAGTCGATTTCAAGAACTGCGTCCTGCTCATGACCTCCAATATCGGCAGCCAGGTACTTACCGAGTCGGCCGCTGAGGAGGGCTCGATCGACGAGGGTACCCGCCGGGAGGTCATGAACCACCTGCGCGACGCCTTCCGGCCGGAGTTTCTCAACCGGGTGGACGAGACAGTATTGTTCTCGCCGTTGACCCGCGGTGAGATCACGCAGATCACCGCGCTTCAGTTCGAGCGGATTTCCGAGAGACTTCTCGACCGCATGATTCGTATCGAGGCTTCCGACGAGGCGATCGCGCATATCGGCGAGGCGGCCTGGGACCCGGTCTACGGCGCCCGGCCGATCAAGCGTTACCTGCAGAAGCACGTCGAATCGGCCCTGGCCAGGAAGCTGGTCGAGGGAGGAGTTCCGGAGGGCTCGCTCGTCAGGATGATCCTGAGGGATAGCGATAATGAAACCAGCGGCGTCGATGCCGAAGGCGAGGTGCGCGCCCTGAAGCTCAAGGAGCTCGATTTCGAGATCGAGGCGCCTGTGGAGACAGCGAAGGCGGAGGCGCGCGAAGGCGAAGACACTCCGCCGGAGGCGAAGTCAGCCTGAGGTCGCCGCCGCAAAGGAACACCGGGGTCTTCTTCTCAGCTGGAGGAGCCCCCGGTTTTCCTGTTCTTGAGCTGATCGATGAGCACCGCCACGAGGATCAGCAGGCCGAAGACGACCATCTGCGGGTAGGTCGTTACACCGGTCAGGTTCATTCCGTTGGCGATGACGCCCAGGATCAGGGCGCCGACCAGGGTCCCCATGATTTTCCCGGAGCCCCCGGCCAGGCTGGTTCCGCCGACGACCACCGCGGCGATGATCTGCAATTCATAGCCGACGCCGCTTTTCGCGCTTCCCGCGCCGTATAAGGAGGAGTTGACCACCCCTCCCAATCCGGCGAGCGCGCCACAAATGGTGTAGACGATGATCAGCACGCGTTTTACAGGTACTCCCGAGAGGTGGGCGGCTTCCCGGTTTCCCCCGACAGCGTAGATGTGGCGGCCAAGCACGGTGCGGGTCATTAACAGGTGGGCTAGCAGGTAGAGCAGGATCATCAGGATGACGGAGTTGGGGATACCCAGCAGGGAACGTCCCGCGCCGAGGAACCGGTAGCTTTCAGCCTCGATAACGACGTCCGAAGGACCACCCGCGATGATGAAAGACAGGCCGCGTGCTATGGACATGATGCTCAGGGTGACGATGAAGGGGTGGATTCCGAAGGCCGTCACCATGACTCCGGAAAAGGCGCCGAGGAGTCCGCACGCCGCAATGCCCAGCAGGGCGCAGCCCAGCAGCAGGAAGACTCCGCTCTCCGGGTCGATGCCGAGTTCCCGGGCCGAGCAGGCCACGATGACTCCGGAGAACGCGATCAGGCTGCCGACGGAGAGATCGATACCGGTGGTAATGATCACCATGGTCATGCCGATGGCGATGATGGCGATGACCGAGATCATATTGAGGATGTCCATCAGGTTCGACATCTTGAGAAAGACCGGCCTGCGTACGCTCGGGGGCTTGACCACTCTTGCGGATCCCAGGGCCGGTTGGCTGGAGGTGAGGGCTTTGAACTGGTCTCCGGCCAGAACTCCCTGGGCGGAGAAGTGGTGCGTAGCGACCACATCGAGTTTCGTTCCCGCGGCACCGATCTCCTCGAGCTTCTTGCGCACCGCGCTGGGCTTACCGGTGATCTTTCCGAGGATTTTCGCCCCGGAGCGCTTCAGCTCCTCTTCGAGGGCGGCGGCGTAGCGGAGATCCTCTTCTCCGGACCGAACCACGACGAGCACACTGGGATTTCCGGGGTATTCACGGGCAATTTGACGCGCCAATTCCCGCGCGGCGCCCTCGTCTGTCGGATGCTGGTCGTCGAGAGTGGCTATGCTGAAGAATACGCAAAGCAGCAGGAGCACGAAGAGGGTGCCGAACCGGGAGACCAGCTTCAAGGGAGAACGTCCTGCCTGGCTTGAGCTCATTTCAGCTCGGGATCCTTGTCGGCATCGGCCTTGCGGTAGAGGTAGGTCGGGATCAGGACCTTTTCTTCAAACTCTTCCCCGTTGAGGTATTTTATGATGTTCTGGACGGAGGTTTTTCCCATCTTGACCGGGAACTGGATGGGGTCGGCGAAGAATTTTCCATCCTTGATGGCCTGTTTTCCGGCGAGCTCTCCATCGAAGCCGATGATCTTGACCTGGCCGACCTTCTTGGCCTGCTCGAGAGCCGTATAGGCTCCCAGCGCCGAGGGGTCGTTGATCGCGAAGATGGCCGCGAGATCCGGATGCGCCTGCAGCGCCGCCGAGGCGGATTTGAACCCCTGGTCCTTGGCGCCGCCGCCATCGAGCTCCGCCGCGATCTCGATCCGGCCCTCGGTGCGTCCTTCGTTGTGGGCGTTGATCTCCTTCATGAAGCCGTCGACCCTTAACACGCAGGAGTTGGCCTGCTTGAAGTGGAGGACCAGGACCTTGCCGCCGGTTTCACCCAGCAGCTCGATCATCGCCTTGCCAGCCAACTGTCCGCCCTGGAAGTTGTCGGTGCCGATGTGACCCGTGATCTTGACGCCATCGGCGACGCACTGAAGATCACAGGTAAAAACGGGAATACCCGCCTTGTTGGCCTTCTGGATCGCGGGTCCGACGGAGAGCCTGTCACAGGGATTGAGGATGATCGCCTGGGCGCCCTGGACAATGTAGCTGTCAATGTGCTCTGCCTGGAGCTTGCCGTCACTGTTCGCATCGTTGACGGCGACATCGAAGCCGTTGAGCCTGGCTTCCTCCGTGATACTGTCGGCGATAATCTTGAAAAAAGGGTTGGTCAGGGACATCGCCGAATAGCCGATGAGTCCCTTCTTTTTCGTTCCACCGCCGTCATCGGAAGAGCCGCCGCAACCGCAGCAGAGCGCCGCGATGAGGATGAGCAGGAGGTGCTGGCGAATGATTTTCATGTCTCGGTTCTCCCTTTGCTGGACGGGCGCCCCCGGCGCCGCCTGTTCCCTGAAGATTAGACTGGTTTCGGCGATGGCCCGCTATCCGGGCTCACCCGGCCCTTGGACCGGTCAGCCAAGATACACCGAAACAGGTGGAAGACGGGGAACAGTTTGTTGAAAAAAAGCGCCCGGGAGAACAGGATCTACCTGTAAACAGAAACCGCTCCGGAGATATATCCTCATGTTGACTCGCTGCTGCTTCCTGTTGGTTTTGCTGGTCTGTCGCGGAGCGTCATGCGATGACTGGCCCCAGTTCGGAGGTCCCGGCGCGAAGGGGATCTCCCCTGAGAAGGGAATCCCTGTTTCCTGGAGCGGGAAGAAGAACGTCGCCTGGAAGTTCCGGCTGCCCGGCTCCGGCTGGTCTTCTCCCGTGGTGGTGGATGGCAAGGTGTTCCTGAGCGCCGCAGTGGTGAAAGCGAAGAGCTCGAAGGAGAACCCCTCGCTGGTGGCGCTCTCTGTAGACTGTAAGAGCGGCAAGCTTCTCTGGCAGACGGAATTGTTCGCCAAGGCGAGGTCTTCAAGACGGCATCAGAAAAACAGTCATGCCAGCCCTACGCCGCTGGTTGACGATGGGAAGCTCTATGTTCATTTCGGCACCAATGGAACGGCCTGCCTGGACCTTGCCGGGAAGATTCTCTGGAAGAACGAAGAGCTCGTTTACAGTCCCGTGCACGGCGGCGGCAGCTCGCCGGTGCGGGCAGGAGAGGTGATCGTCTTCAGCTGCGATGGCGCCTCCAACCCCTTCGTCGTCGGTCTCGACCGGAACAACGGCAAGATCCGCTGGAAGACGAGCCGCCCGAAGAGTTCAGGGAAGCTCTTCGCCTTCGCCACGGCCCTGTCGCTCGAGCTGGATGGGAAGCAGCAGATCATTCTCCCGGGCGCGAACTGGATTGCGAGCTACGATCCGGCCAACGGCAACGAGATCTGGCGAGCCTGGCACGGAGGCTACTCGGTGGTGCCGCGTCCGCTCTACGGCCATGGACTGGTTTATTTTTCGAGCAGCTTCGACCGTGCGAAGCTCTTCGCGATCCGCCCGGATGGCAAGGGTGAGGTCACCAAGACCCACATCGCCTGGGAGAGCGCCAAGTCGGCTCCCCATTCGCCGTCGCCGGTTCTTGTTGGCGAGGAGCTCTATTGCGTCAGCGACCGCGGGATCGCCTCCTGCATCGAGGCCCGCACCGGGAAGCTCCATTGGCGTGAACGAGTCGGAGGGGGCTATTCGTCCTCGGTTCTCGCCGCCGATGGGAAAATCTATTTCCAGAACGAAAAGGGTGACGCGGTGGTGATCAAGGCTGGAAAGAAGTTCAAGGTGCTGTCGCAAAACAAGCTCGGCGAGAGAACCCTGGCGAGCTACGCCATCAGCTCCGGGGCCATCTATATCCGGGGGACTTATCATCTCTTCAAGATCCAGGCGCCCGCGGACTGATGGAGAGTTCCGGCGCTTCTTCTTTAACCATCATCCAGACAGGAAATG
>CAJWMA010000020.1 GCA_913042995.1 uncultured bacterium
GCTACAGCGAGGAGGGTGCCGTCTTCGGCTCGACCGCCAACCGGAACCCGAGTGTCTATATGCCGATGGCCAACCGCTACTACGAGGCGGTGAGGGGCTGGTCGTCGAAGCGTCTCGACACGAACTCGCAGACCGCCCGCTTCTACCCGATCACGCCGAACGTCAGGCAGGTAGATCATCACGAGAACTTTACCGCGGCGGCAGGACACGCGCTCTATACCGCCCGCAGCTACCCGAAGCACTATTGGAACCGCGCGGCCTTCGTCAACGGACCGACCGGCCACCTCGTCGCCACCTTCCTCATAGAAGGTGTCGGCAGCGATTACCTGACTCGCAACAGCTGGAACCTGCTTGCAAGCGATGACGAATGGACGGCGCCGATCATGTCCGAGGTCGGCCCCGATGGCATGGTCTGGATGATCGACTGGTACAACTATATCGTCCAGCACAACCCCACCCCCAGGGGCTACAGGAACGGAAAAGGCAACGCCTACGTAACACCCCTGCGCGACAAGGTTCACGGCCGCATCTACCGGCTGGTCTACAATGGCCGAAACACCTACAAACCCCAGGATCTCCAGAAGGCGAGCCCCGCGCAATTGGTCGCCCAATTATCCAACACCAACCTCTTCTGGCGAAAGAACGCCCAGCGCCTGCTGGTAGAGAGAGGAAACCACGATGTGGTGCCGGCCCTCAGCAGGCTCGCGGCTGACCGAAAGGTCGATGAGATCGGCCTCAATACCGCCGCGATCCACGCGCTCTGGACGATGCACGGAATCGGGGCGATGGATGGTTCGGTACCCGCGGCTACCGAAGCCGCTCTCGAAGCGCTGGGGCACCCTTCAGCGGGAGTCCGCCGAACGGCTCTCAAGGTGGCGCCTCGCACAGACACCAGCACAAGGTCCATCCTCAAGGCAGGCAGTCTTCGCGATCCGGCTGGGCAGGTTCGCCTGGCGGCATTCCTCGCCCTCTCGGAAATGCCGCCGTCAAAAGACGCGGCCGAGGCCATCGCCGCGGCTATCAGCCTGCCGGCCAATTCCGGCGACCGCTGGATCCCCGACGCGGCGACCAGCGCCGCCGCCCGGCATGACATTCATTTCCTCCAGGCCGTGGCGGGCTCGCCGGCGGCGGCCAGGCAGGACACCAGGCATGTCGAGATGATCGAGCGAATCGCCGAACATTACGCCCGCGGCGCCCCGGCCGGTAGCGCTGGCCCCCTGGTCCTGTCCTGCGCCGGGACGAACCGCTTGATCGCGGACCCCATCGTCCGGGGCATGGCGAAGGGATGGCCGCAGGGACGCGCCGTGAAGTTCACCAACGCCGAGGAAAAAGCGCTGACAAAGGTGCTCACCCGGGTCTCGGGGCCGGTCAAGGGACAGCTCCTCTCCCTGGCCGCTCGCTGGAAGACCACAGCCCTCGACACCCATATCAAAGAGGTCATCTCGGGTTATGTGAAAACGATGACATCTCCCGCGGCCCCGGAGAAGGAACGAATCGAGGCCGCCTCCGAGCTGGTCTCCTTCCATGGAAGCGACAAGAACATAGCCGAGGAGATCATCGACGAGATCACGCCGACCTCCTCGCCCAGCCTGGCAAAGGGCCTCCTCGAGGCTGTATCGAGGAGCCAGGCCTCCGGTATCGGCGGAACCCTCCTCCAGAAATACGATTCATTGACCCCCGGAACGAGACAGGAAGTTCTCCGTGTCGTACTCAAGCGGGCGGATTGGTCTCGCAGCCTGCTCGAGAGCGCGCGGGACAACGGCCTCGATCTCTCGGCACTGTCCCTTGACCAGAAACAGGGTCTTGCGAGACATCCGGACAAAAAGGTAGCGGCCCTCGCTCGCGAGCTGCTCGCGAAGGCCGGCTCGCTCCCCAACCCGGACCGTCAGAAAGTGATCGACAGCCTGCTCGCGGTAACCCGCAAGCCTGGAAACGCGGGCAACGGCAAGGAGCTCTACAAGAAACTCTGCTCGAAATGCCACGTGCACAGCGGTGAAGGCACGAACATCGGACCGGAGCTGACCGGCATGGCGGTCCATCCAAAGGAGGAACTGCTCATCCACATCCTCGACCCCAACCGGAGCGTCGAGGGGAACTACAGGCAATACACCGTCGTCACCCGCAAGGGAAAGATACTCACGGGTCTGCTGGCCTCCGAGAATCGCAACGCTCTCGAGATCTACGATGCGGAGGGAGCCAAACATATCGTCCTTCGGGAAGATCTCAAGCGGCTGGTCTCGAGCAAGCTCTCCCTGATGCCGGAAGGCTTTGAGAAACAGGTTCCGGCGCAGGGGATCGGCGACCTGCTCGAATTCCTCACCCAGCGCGGACGCTTCATGCCCATCCCGCTGGGTAAATACGCCACCATTGTCTCGACCGCGGGAATGTTCTTCAGCAGGAAGTCCGGGATGGAACGCCTGGTGTTCCCGGACTGGAAGCCAAAGACCTTTGAGGGAGTGCCTTTTCACCTTGTCGACCCCCAGGGCGACTCGGTGCCCAATGTCATCATGCTCAACGGCCCCAACGGAAACTTCCCACCCAAGATGCCGAAGGTGGTGAAGCTCCCCTGCAACGCTCCGGCGAAAGCCATCCACTTCCTCAGCGGGGTGAGCGGCTGGGGGTCGCAGGGAGCGCCCAGGAAGACCGTCAGCATGATCGTCCGTCTCCACTACTCCGATGGAAAGCGAGAGGACCACCCCCTGCTCGACGGGGTCCATTTCGCCGACTATATCGGTCACTTCGACGTACCCGGATCCAAGCTCGCCTTCAAGCTGCGCGGCCAGCAGATCCGCTACCTTTCCATTCGTCCAAAGCGGCCCGAAACCATAAGAGAGCTCGAGCTCATCAAGGGAACGGACCGCTCGGCTCCCATCGTCATGTCCATCACGGTCGAGGGACCGCAGTAGCCTCGGAAAACCGTCAGCCTCTTCGTTTCGAGATGAACTTTCCAAAGGAAGCCGCGTCGAGAGTGTTGACCACCCTCTCGGCCTCAAAGCCCGCCTTGCGGGCAATCCCGACTCCAAAGCGGATATCAGCGACCCCGGCGATCGTATGCGCGTCAGGATTGACGCTCGTCAACACGCCAAGCTCACGGGCCCGGGGACCATGCCGCCAGTCAAGGTCCAGGCGCCTGGGGTTGGCGTTGATCTCGACCACGACTCCTTCCTCAGCCGCCGCGCTGAGCACCCTCTCCATATCAAGCGCGACCCCATCTCTCCTCAGCAACAGCCGTGTAGTCACATGGCCGAGCATTGTCGTATAGGGATTTGAGATCGCGCGGAGCACCCTCTCCGTCATCTCCTCGAGGGGCTGGTTGAAGCTCGAGTGCAGAGAGGCTATTACAAAATCAAAGCGCTCGAGCACGCTATCTTCATAATCCAGTGACCCATCAGCGAGGATATCCGACTCGATCCCCTTGAAGATCCGGAAGTCCTTCAGTGAGGCATTGAGACGGTCGATCTCTTCGTGCTGCCTCTTCACATCCGCTGGTTTGAGCCCGCCGGCGTAAAAGGCGGACTGGCTGTGGTCTGTCACCCCCATATAGGAGAGTCCCTGGTCCCGCGCCGCATCGACCATCTGCTCGATGCTCGCCTCCCCATCGCTGTACTCGGTGTGCAGGTGCACCAGGCCCCTGATGTCCTTCTCCCCGACCAGCTCCGGCAGGCTTGAATCAGCCGCCTGCTCAACCTCTCCGAAATTTTCACGCAGCTCCGGATGAATGAAATCGAGGCCGAGCACTCGATGAATATCCTCTTCACTGGCGCACTCGATCAACTCGTCGCCGCGAAAGATCCCATACTCATTGAGCTTGAGACCCTGCTTCTTTGCCAGTGCGCGCAGCGCCGTATTGTGTTCCTTCGAGCCGGTGAAATGACAGAGAGCGAAAGGCAACTGGAACTCCTCGACCATCCGAAAGTCGACCCCGAGTCCGCCTGGGCAACGCAGGCTGGTCTTGGACTCCCCCCTGGCTATGATCTCGGCCTCCTCATCCCAGGCACAGATGTGGTCAACGACCGCGGCAGGATCCGCCGTCGAAACCACAAGGTCCAGATCCTTCATCACCTCCTTTGCCCGCCGATAGCTGCCCGCGATTTCCACCCGCCTGACCGCGGCGCACCCCTTCATGTACTCGAGCAATTCCGCAACCACCTGCTCGCATTCAGCTCTCAGGAACATACCCGACACCGACCGGATGTAATCGATCCCCTGAAGGATCTTCTCCTCTGTCCTCGGGCCAAAACCCTTGAAGCTTCCAAGGCGGCCTTCGCTGCAGGCCTCGGTCAGGGCATCGAGATCATCGAGCCCCATATCTTTCCAGATCACGCGAATCTTCTTCGGTCCGAGACCGGGTACATCGAGCATGGCCCGAACCCCAGCCGGTACCGCCGCGTGCAATTCCTCAAGCCTCGCGGTCTCACCTGTGGTCACCAGGTCCACTATGATCCCGGCGATAGATTCCCCTACGCCCTTCACCGAGGTCAACTCCCCGGCCTCCACAAGCTTCGACAGGTCACCTTCCAGGCCTTCCAGCGCCCTCGCCCCACTGCGGAAAGACCGTGATCGAAACGGATTATCGGACTCCAGATCGAGCAAATCGGCCATGAAATGTAGAGTCTTGACGACCTGAGTGCGATCCAATGAGCAAACCCCCCCGGAAAGAAAAAAAAACCCTGATGGCGATCATTTGCCACCCCGAGATGTGTCGATATAATACCGGGTTTTCCCCTCATGTTAACAGGGGTGAAACTAGCCAGAGCGCCTTGAAAAATGACTGAAAGTACACAACTCAAGCCTATCGAAAGTATCCGTAACATCGCGGTCATCGCGCATGTTGATCACGGGAAAACGACCCTGGTCGACAAGCTGCTCAAGGAAACGGACTCGCTCCCCAGCCACCAGGACCTGGGTGAATGCATCCTCGACTCCAACGATCTCGAGCGGGAGCGCGGGATCACCATTCTCGCCAAGAACATCTCTCTGCCCTACAAGGGCGTCAAGATCAACCTGATCGACACTCCGGGTCACGCCGACTTCGGCGGTGAGGTGGAGCGGGTCCTGCAGATGGCTGACGGGGTCCTGCTCCTGGTCGATGCCGCGGAGGGTCCCATGCCCCAGACGCGATTCGTCCTCAAGAAAGCTTTTGGCCATCGGCTGCGCCCGCTGGTCGTCATCAACAAGATCGATCGGCCCGACAGCCGGCTCGACGAGGTTGTAGAAGAGATTGGCGAGCTCTTCCTCGAACTGGCTGAAGAGCTCGAGCTCGACACCGTAGACGACTTCGGCGGCGAGGACGTCCTGGATTTCCCGATCGTCTACGCCTCGGCAACAGGCGGCTACGCTCGGCTCAGCCCGGAAGATGGAAATGACAACATAACCCCGCTGCTCGAGATGATGATCGACCAGATCCCTCCTCCAAGCGTCGAGAAGGAATCTCCTCTGCAGCTCCAGATCACCACCATCGACTACAACGACTATGTCGGGCGTATTGGAATCGGGCGGGTCACCAAGGGCTCCATCGAAACCGGGGACAGGATCATGGTCTGCGGACGGGAAGAGAGCAGGGAAGAGGGAGTAACCGAGCTCTTCATCTTCGACAAGCTTGGCCGGGCGCCGATCAATAAGGTCACCGCCGGCGACATCTGCGCGGTAACAGGTATCGGCAACGTCGAGATCGGGGACACCATCACCGACCCTGAGCGGCCCGACCCTCTCCCGCTCATCGATATCGACCTGCCAACCATCTCGATGGTCTTCCAGGTCAACGACAGTCCCTTCGCCGGAACGGAAGGGAAATTCGTGACCTCGCGGCAGCTTCGCGATCGGCTCTACAAGGAGCTCGAGTCCAATGTCGCCCTTCGTGTCGAAGATCTTCCCCTGGCCGGCTCCTTCGAGGTCTCCGGCAGAGGCACTCTCCATCTCGGAATCCTCATTGAAAACATGAGACGGGAGGACTATGAATTCCAGGTTGGCAAGCCGCGCCCCATCTTCATCGAAGAAGATGGAAAGAAAAAAGAACCGATGGAACTCCTCCACGTACAGACCCCCGAAGAAAGCTCCGGCAAGGTGATCGAGCTGGTTGGAGCGCGCCGGGGTGAAATGATACGTTACGAGCCACAGGGTGAGCGGATTCTCATGCAGTTCAAGGTTCCCGCGCGGGGCCTGATCGGGGTCAGCTCGCGCCTGATGAGCCTCACCGCCGGAGAGGCTACCGTCTGCCACAATTTCGATGGGTACGAGCCGCACAAGGGCTCGATACCGGGCCGCGCCGCTGGCGTCATGGTCTCCAGCGAAAGAGGCAAGGCCATCGGCTACGCGCTGTTCAACCTCAAAGACCGCGGCCCCATGTTTGTCGCTCCAGGCGAACCGGTCTACGAGGGCATGATCGTTGGCGAGCATTGCAAAGAGGACGACATCACGGTCAACCTGTGCCGCGAAAAGAAGCTGACCAATGTCCGCGCCTCCGGCAGCGACAAGAACATCCTCCTGAGTCCCCCGCGGATCATGTCGATCGAGGAAGCGCTCGAGTACATCGAAGAGGATGAGCTCCTCGAGATCACCCCGAAAAGCTACCGGCTCAGAAAACGTGTCCTGAACGAAAAGCTGCGGCGCAAGGACAAGAGGGACTGAGCAGCGCCCTGCCGGACTGACCCCGTACGGGAGATTCCACGATGAGCTTCGAATTATGGAGACCCGAGCTGCCCGCGCCCGGCGTCACCGCCTTCCTGGCACCCTGCCTGGCAATATGGATCCTGGGGTTTGGAGGTCTCGCCGGCTGGCTCAAGCTGCGCCGCGGCCTGAGAACAGGAGACACCCGCAAGCTGTTCCATTTCTCAATCTTCTTCCTCGCTACTTTTGTGCACGCCAGCTACGGGCCGGCGGGCGTCAACCTGTTAGGGTGTCTCGCGGTAATCTATATCAGCTATTGCCTGTGGAGGGGCGATGGCAACCCTTTCTACGAAGCCCTGGCCCGGGAATCCGATCACCCGAGAAGATCTCTTCATATCCTCATCCCATTCCTGGCCACTGCGGCCGGCGGCATCTGCTCGCTCTCGCTGTTTGGTGAATACGCGCTCTTCGGATTTGCCATCTGTGGAATCGCTGACGCCATCGCAGAGCCGATAGGAATCCGTCTTGGCCAACATCGTTACCGCAGCCTGAATCTTCCCGGCTGCAAGGCGTCCCACCGCTCATTCGAAGGGAGCCTGGCTGTATTCGCCGCAGCCTTCCTGGCCGCGGTTCTCATCCAGTCCACCACCCTCAACCCATTAGCGCCGCTTTCCCTCACCGACAGCCTGCTTCCGGCCGCCGCAATCGCAACGGGAGCGACACTGGTGGAGGGACTCTCTCCCCACGGAACGGATAATTTCACTATCCAGGTCGCGTCCTCCGGGCTTGCATTCACCTGCGCAAACCTGCCCAACGCGGCTTGAGTCCATCGGATCCTCGATTCCCCCCGGATGTGAGGAGGACCGCGAGGAGAGGACTTGGATAAGTCCCCACCGCACGGTCCTTTTGTTTGGCGGGCTCCTGTTAAGGAGGAACGTAGGGTGTTGGGTTTTGGGTCTCTGACCCTATAAATGCAATTGCCATACCATTCGAAAAAAGAGACTTATGTTGTCATAAGTCTTTATTTCCCAATGCAAGGTCATCGACAACCAGGACACTATTTTGCCAAGTGACAGATTATCTGACACTTTTCGGCTTCCGCCTGCCCTGAAAAAACGACCCTAAAAGACCCTGCCAAAAACCGCCTTGAGGTAGCTCGATTCCGGGCAATGAGCGGAGACAGGATGATCCGCTGCCGCGCCCCCATGGTGGAAGATTCGAAAATCCCGGCCGGAAAGCTCAGCCGCATGCTTCAGGATCCGCAGGAAGTGCTCCTGGGAAACCAGGCCGGAGCAGGAACAGGTCAGAAGAATTCCCCCTGGAGCGATGGCCTGCATTGCCAACTTGTTGACATCAAGATAGCGCCGTTCCGCTTCTTCAAACCGATCTCTCTCTAACGCCCATTTTGGAGGATCGATGATAATGACCTCGAAGGGCTCAACTGCGTGCCGCTGCCGCTTCAGGTAATGAAAGATGTCCGAATGCACCCACTCGATGCTGGCTCGATTGAGCTTCTCATTTCGCTTAGCCATAGCCAGGGCCTCTTCATCGAGATCGACCCCCACCACGCGGCCGGCTTTTCCAAGAGTACGGGCGGCGATCGACATAGCCCCTGTGTAGCAGCACCCATCGAGCACTTTTTTTCCCCGCACCATGGTGGCCAGCCTGGCCCTGTTCTCCCGCTGATCGAGAAAAAATCCTGTCTTATGGCCCGAGGGACTTACAAGTAACCTCACCTTACCCTCTGTAATCTCTACCTCCTGCTCCTCTCCTGGTTCGGGCGGCTGGTACTCCGGCACACCCTCACGCCGAGCAGCCACGCTAGGCGGCTTGAGCACCTGGCGATGGCCGGGAAACATCTCCTCCAGGATAGCGCCAAGCTCCGCCCTGCGATGGTAGAAGGCGTAGCTGTACGGCTGCACAACGAGCAGGTCGTTGAACTTGTCGATCACCAGTCCACCCAGTCCGTCCCCTTCACCATGAACCACCCTCCAGGAATCTGTAACCCTGTCGAGCCGGAGAGTCTCCAGCCGAAGATCGCGCGCGGCCTCCAGCCTCCTCCGAAGAAAATCTTCATCGAGCTGACACTCGACATCAGGTGTCATGATCCGCACCGCGATCTGGGATCTGCCATGGTAGAAGCCCCTGCCTACCGGCTCACCATCGGAGGCCTGCACAGCCACCTCATCTCCATCGGAAAGACCCGACGGAAAGAACTTGAACATACGGCGGAAGATCCATGGATGGGCATTGAGAGTCTTCTCCCCTTTCAGTTCCAGCGTAGGAACTGAATAGGAAGGCGGGTTAGAATGTTCTTGGGCCGGCTCGGAGGGGGCACCTTCGGATGTTTCACTCATGGCCTCGAACGAAAACCCAAATCGACTCTTTTTTCCATTCCAAACCGTACAGTTTCTTTTTTCCTGCGACGAAAGGCCCTCCAGCGCCTGCTGATTGAATAGCGACCGTGCCTCCATCTGAAAACAAAACCACTGGATTTTCGCACTCTCGACTGGAAGCTCGGCACCTGCTGATCAACTACGACGAGATCGCTCTCAAGGGGGGAAACCGGCGACACTTTGAATCCCGGCTGCTGAAAAACATCCGCGCCGCAATCAAGGATCTCGGCGGATCGCATCTCCAACCCCGCTTCGGCCGCTTCCTGCTCAGGCTCTCAAGTGAAACTCCTCTCGACAAGGTCTGCGAACGGCTCTCACGAATACCGGGAATCGCGGTTTATTCGCCCTGCATTTCGACCTCGGCGGACCTCGACAGCGTCAGGGTCGCGATGGATTCCATCATCGACCAGCTGCTTGCCCGCGGTGAACAGCCGGAGAACTTCGCCGTTGTCTCCCGCCGGGCCAACAAGGAGTTGCCCTTTACCTCCACCGATGCCAACGCAACCATCGGCGCCCACGTGCAAGAGAGGACTGGCTGGAAGGTGCGGCTCAAAAAACCACAGCTCTCCCTCTACCTTTTCTTCGTCAACAACGACTGCTTCCTCGCCCTCGACCGCCTCCCCGGGCTCGGCGGTCTGCCGACAGGAAGCACGGGAAGAGTGGCCTGCCTGCTCTCGGGCGGGATCGACTCACCCGTTTCCTCCGCGAGAATCATGAGGCGAGGAGCGGATGCTCTCTTCATCCACTTTCACAGCTACCCCCATACCAGCATAGCCAGCCAGGACAAGGTCAGGGATCTGGCCGAGCGCATCATCCCGCCCGGCCGGAGCGCCAGGCTCTACATGGTTCCCTTCGCCGACACCCAGAACCGGATCATCACCGAATGTCCCTCGCGGCTGAGAGTCATCCTCTACCGCCGCTACATGGTACGCGCAGCCGAGGCCATCGCCAGGAAGGAAGACGCCCAGGCCCTGGTAACCGGAGACAGCCTCGGGCAGGTGGCCAGCCAGACCCTTGAAAACCTGCACACCATCGACAGCATCGCCACCATGCCGATCCTCAGGCCGCTGGTCGGCATGCACAAGGCTGAGATCATCGAGGACGCCAGGAGAATGGGGAGCTTCGACACCTCGATCGAGCCGCACGACGATTGCTGTTCATTCCTGATGCCTCCGAAACCCGCGACCAGGTCGACCCCGGAACAATTGGAAGCCGCCGAGAGCTCGCTCGACACCGAGAAGGAGGTGCTCGAGCTTGTCGAGGCCGCGAGCATCGAGACGATAAGAGGCCGACTCGACTGATGCCCGGATTTTTTCATCACCAGGGAAGTGGAAGACTCGAGCGAGTTTCAGTAAAACGGCGCTATCCACCGCAGATCGAAGACACGGAGTAGAAGCTTATGTCCAGGATCGGAGTCTTGCTGGCCACGGGATTTGAGGAAATCGAGGCTGTCACCATCATCGATGTGCTGCGTCGCGCTGAACTCGATGTCATCATCCTGGGAGTCGATGGCGACACCATCTGCGGCGCGCACGGCCTCCAGGTGGCCGCAGACCAATCGCTTGCCGATGCGCAGGAGGAAGACTGGGATGCCATCGTGCTGCCAGGCGGTCTTCCCGGAGCTACCAACCTGCGTGACAACCCCGGGGTGATCGAGCTCATCCGGTCGACCCACTCAAGGGGAGGGCTGCTGGCGGCCATCTGCGCCGCCCCGATCGTACTCGGACGCGCAGGGGTCCTCCAGGAACGCCAGGCAACGTGCTATCCGGGCTTCGAGGAAGGACTCGATGGCGCCAAATGCTCCGAGGAGAGAGTGGTAGTCGATGGGAACATCACGACCAGCCGCGGGCCGGGAACCTCGCTGGATTTTTCGCTGAGCCTGGTCGCCCAGTTGAAAGACCAGCAAACCGCGGATGCCCTGCGTGAAGGTATGCTGGTCAGCGCCTGAGCACAGCTCGGCTCACGCCGGGCGGAAGTCTCCACATCCCTGACCTGCCACCTCCAGAAACCTAACATTCCCCTTTCATCAGAAAGCCCGAGACAAGACGGCCACAGGGTTTGAACGCGTGGCTGGTACAATCGGTGTATGGGCAGCCCAGGCGGCGCCCGGCACTGAAAAGAATCAAGCTCGGCTTCACGGATTCAGGAGCAGCGCGCTGTTCGCGAGAGTTCCTGGCCGAGGCTTCCAACCAGATCGAGTACTTCATGCGAGCTTCCTCCCGGCTCTGCGGCCTCCCCATCCTCCTGATTGCCACATCCTGCATAGCAGGTTGTCAAGCCGTCTCCTCGTATCCGCTACGTACATCCTGGCCTCAGAAGGATGTCGTGGTGGCATCCATCAGCCTCTCGAAGAAGCTGAGCCTGGAGGAGTACAGGCGGATCTCTACAGTCGAGGCCATGAGATTCTTCAGCTCCCCCTCCCCCACAAACCATCCGGTGTACGAGGTCTTCTGTGAGTTTTTCGTATCCGGGAAAGGCGGCGGCGCGCCTGAACGGGTCGCCCGGGTCAAGATCTCAACCTCCCTGGCGGGCTGTGAAGACGAGGAGAGGCTGAAGCTCTCCCTCAAATCGAGAACCTACATCTATTACTGAACGGACCCTCTCCGATCATGCCATTTCGAATCATGGGCCCTGCCCTTCACGCGACCAGGTCAGCAGCCGTCATCATCCTCTGCCTGGTCTCCTGCGGATGCGGCCTCGCCTACAAAAACCGCCTCAGCCGGGATGGCTTTATCGTCTATACAAACGATGGACAGGACTTCCTCGAAAAGACCGGCGACCAGATCGAGACCATCTATGATTCTCTCGCGGAGGTCTTTGAGATTCCGAAACCCTTCCCCTGGACCACGAGAATCTTTCTCGATGGACAGGCCGAAGGAGTTCTCGACTATTCCTACAACCCCGACCTGCTGGGATACTACGTACCCTTCCTGCGGATGATCCGGATCGACAGCCGGGCCGCCGCCTCCAACCTGGTCTCCGACCTCGACCAGGTGCTCCTGCACGAGATAGCCCACCACTTTCTCGTCAGCGAGTTGCCGGGGATCTCCGGCAAGTGCTGGCTCAACGAAGGACTTGCCGGAAACCTCGAGGTTGGAGTCATCGAAAAGGATCGGGCGGAGTTCCCCCTGCTCAATCCCGTGCTGCTCAAGATAGCCCAACGCGAAATCACGGAAAACAAGAACCGCCCGCTGCTGGCAGAGCTGCTGCAAAGCGACTGGAAAGACTTCCATAACGAAGAAACCCGCGAGATGAACTACGCGCTCTCCTGGTCCATCGTCTACCACCTGCTCTCCAATGAGTTCCCCGCGACGCTGTCTCTCAAGGAAAAGATCAACAGGATCCACTTCATGGACAAAACCGAGATCTCGGCCCTGGAGAATGGCTGGAGAAAGAACATTCTCGGACTTGACCTGGTCGCTGAGCTCAACCGGCTCGCCCGCCTTGCCGTCCCCGAAAAGAAGATGACCTCGGCGTGGGCCATCAAGGAGCTCTGCAAGGTCCGCGGGGCCGATGTCAGGCGCTCCCTGGGAGCGCTGGTGAAGCTCTTCGGAGACCGCTGCCCGCAGGTGCGGGAGGAGGCCTATATTTCTTTCCTGAGGCTGATAGCGAGCAATCCCCAGGCTCCCTTCCTCGAGCCTGAACAGACGGCGAAGGCGCTTACCCGCCTCCAGGCCATCATCGCAGACAGCGAGGCCAGCCCCCTGCTGAGAGCCCGCCTTGTAGCTAATCTCGAACGCCATCGCGCTCTCAGGAACGACTGGGTCCCCCTGCTGGTCGACACACTCGAAGACTCCCGCCCCATCGTGCGTGCGGCGGCAGCGTCAGCGCTCTCGAAAATGGCAGCCAAGCCAACCATCGTCAGCCCGGCTTTCTGGACCTCCGCTCCCACCTCAAAAAGAAACGAGGAGATCAGCGAGTGGAAGAAATGGCTGGTGGACCGCGCGCGGCGCTGAAGAGCCCTCCCGGCCGACCAGGCGTAAATCAGGCACCTGCCGGCGAGACCGCGTCTTCAAGACGCCAGAGCACCAACCCGCTCCACAGCTTGGGGTAAAAATACGTGGTCTTATGCGGGAAGACCTCCTCGCCATCGATGACCTCCTGGAATTCGCCCCGGCCCACCGGGCGCATTCGAAAGAGCAGGTCTCCGCGGCCGGACCGTAGAGCTTCATCCTCTCCCGTCCCCTCCTTGTAGAAGGAGACCTCCGGCTCTTCGCCCGCCAGAGGCGCGAGCCAGGATCCGATGATCTCATCCTGAACGATTCCGTAGCTGGTTGCCGCGGCTCCGCTCTTGCCTGTGAGAGCTTTCTCGCCAAGGCGATAGCACCTCGCCGCGTCAGCCGTCTCCACCCTTATCTCCCAATCGTCTTCTCCGGCCGGTTCAAGCCATTCGTCCAATAGCGTGAGCGCCTGGGGGACGTCGCCGGAGTCCCGCAGCTTGAGAAGACGATGAGTCGCGAGGATCGAGACTCCCTCGCTGCGGAGGTTCGCAAAGGTCATCATCTTCCAATCGGTCCCGGGTACCTGCTGCCCGGATTCCGCCAGGGCCTTCCTGTAGAGAAGGCCCGTGGTGTAGCGATGATGCCCATCGGCGATAATCGGACGCTGTTCACCCATGAGCTCCGTCAACCTCAATGCGCTGGCGGGGTCGGTTACAGGATAGAGGGCGTGGACCTCCCCGGGTGACGCCTCGACCTCCATGACCGGCTCGCCATTGGAAACCTCATCGAGAAGCGAATCGATCTCGCCGGATGCATCATTGTAAAGAAGCATGATGCTCTCGAGATTGCAGCGCGTCGCCTCCAGCAAGCTCTGGCGGTCCTGGACCACCTTTGGAAAGGTCTGCTCATGAGGCTGGACGATTCTCTCGTCGAATTCATGAAGCCGTCCGAGAGCGACAAAAGAAACCATTCGGGCCCGGGTATCGGTCCCGGGAACGGTATATTCGACCGTACAGACGTAATAAACGGGGCTGCCCTCGTACGCCAGAATACCCGATTCGATCCAGCGCTGAAGCAATTGCGCGCGGCCCTCATAAGAGGGAATCTCCCCGGGCCTGTCACCGAGAGTCAACTGAACGATATTACACGGAGAAGCATCCAGGATGGCCTGGTGAGCTTCGGGCGAGAGAACATCGTAGGGCGGCGCGGTCACCACGGGCGCGTCCTGGCCGACCTCTTCGGCAACCTTACCGAGGTCGAACCTCAAGCCCCTGAATGGAGCTATATCCATGAATCAAGTCCCTGTCTTCTTCGGGCTTCCCGGATTTCCCTCAACCGGTTTCCCGAAAACCAGCGAGCCGGAGAGCCGAGCCAATCTTATTTCTCAGCGCCAGCCTTGCTGGCCGCCTGGCGGGCAAGATCATCGCGGCAAAGCGACAACGCGATCATCGCATAAGCGGTATCGAGAGTAGGAAGATTTTCCCACCATCTGCCGCTGGTATTTTGCCAGTGCCCATCCGGACCCTGCAGCTTCATAAGATGCTCAGAAAGCTCCGCGGCCCAGCTATGCTTCACTCCCTTGGAGTCCACAAGGATGGGCTCGCCATAGACCGAGAGGGTCTTGGCCATGGTGTGATAGTAATAATAAAGTCCCTGGAGACCGGCCTTGGGATCCGCCGGCGTCCGCATGCCTGGATTCTCCAACAGGCTGAAGTTGTCCGAGATCCACTTGAAGGCGCCCTGCACCCTTGGATCCTTCTTGTCGATATTGGCATAGAGCAGGCTCTTCAAGCCCTGGTAGGTCATGCTTCCGTAAGAAGAATAGGCGGTGCTCCCATCATCCAGAGACTCGCTGGGACCCCTCGTATCATTCGGAGCATACCGAAACCCCCAGTCCTTCGTGGACCCGATGCCTGACTTGCCAAGAAGCGCGTCACCCTTGGGGCTGTTCTGGCAGCGTGAAACGAAGAGCTCCAGTTTTTTCCAGAAGGGCTCACTTGCGGAAAAGCCCGCTTCGCGCATCGCCTCGGCGGCGTAAGCCGCGTTGGAAAGATCACCGCGAAGAGAACCACTCTGGCCAACCGCCCCGAAGCTGAGGTGCTCGTCCCTGGAAAAATTCGTACGCTCGCTTCTCTGCTGGGTAACGATAAACGCCCGCGCCCTCCTGATGGGCTCGGAGTAGGCGACCCTGTCGAGCTTGACCAGGGCCATCAAGGCGACCGAGGTGCGGTAATTCTTCAGCACCGGATCCTTTGGATGGTAGAACCCTCCATCGGGCTGCTGATGCGCGAGGAGATAGGCTACTGCCTTGGACATGAACGGTCCGTCAACAACCGTGTATTTCCGCGGGTGGATGGCGCAGGTATAAACTATGAAGGCTGTTATTCCGACATCGGAAACGTTCTTCACCCGTGACTCGCTTCCAAACGGGCCATAACCCCCATCGGGGTTCTGGTTCCTTGCCAGGAACTTGACTCCCTTGTCGAGCGAATCCTTGATGGGATCGGCGTAGCCGAGGGAAGACGTAAAAAGAAAAAGAACCGTTAACGCGGCGGTAAGTATTTTTCGCATGGACAGTTACCTGTGCTCAATTCCTCAATAATTTTTCAAAACGGATGGGCTGTACTTGACGGTTGTCATTTTAAAACTGTTTACAGCCTGATACAGAGCTTAGCGTATGGACTGGGCTGAAATACCTCGCAAACTTCCAACTCGCTCAACCGAAACCCCATCCATCCGCCCCGATTTTAAAGCTTCCATTTGCCTTTGGTCAAGAATATGGATCCAGTTCGACAGCCTTACCTTATAGCATGAGGCCTGCCCGGACTCTTGCCAGAAGTCCCTTAACGGTTATCGGCACCATATCCGGCATTCACCTTGGTCCGACTCGCGTAACTGTTATACGATAAAAGCCGGTGATGACCTGAATCAGCATCCCCGAAAACCCACTGAGAAATTCCCGCAGGCCATCCAAAACGAGCAGCGAATGGTTTCATACGAACCCTGGTTTCGACACTTAGCCCGGCTAATGGTCATCAGCGCCCTCTGGGGAGCCGCGGACCTGAGCGCCCAGGAAAAAAGCGCCCCGAAGGCCAAGTCGGCTGAAAAAGCCGCGTTGCCTCCGCCTATCTTCTTTCTCAGGGATGGAAGCAGGATAACGGGTCTTCCCGGTTTCGATTCGCTGCAGGTAAAAACCCGGTACGGCACCCTGGAAATCCCCGCCTCCGATCTCGTCCGCCTTCGGCTGAGCCTGAGGACAGAGAATGATTCCGACGAGCTTATCGAGCTCGAAATTCAGCGAATGGGGGCACCTGAATTCGAGAAGCGGGAAGCCGCCATGGATGCCCTTCGCAAGCTCGGCCCCAGGGCCCTGCCTTATCTGGAAAAATTAACAAGCTCCGCTGACGATGAGCTGCGAAACCGATGCTCTCTGCTCATTGGAGAGATCAAATCAAGAGTCCGGGAGAGCAACAAACATGGAGATGAGTTCCCCGCCCTGGTCGGAGGCTCGGATGAGATCATCACCAAGCGCTTCAAGGTCCGTGGATCCATCCAGGACAGCAGCTTCAAAATCAAGAGCCGCTACGGCTCCCTCGACATCAAGATTGCCGACATCCTCGGAGTGGATTTCCGCTCCACAGGGAATATACAACAGACGGTTGCCATCTCCGGCAAACAGGTCGTTCCGGCAAAATGGGTCGACACGAAGCTCTTTGTCGCGCCGGGGACAACCCTGAGAATTCGGGCCTCTGGAAACCTGCTGGTCCAGAACTACAACCTCAACAGCGGGCCCCAGGGAACCACCCGCTACACCGGCAATACCTATAAAAACTTCCCGATGCTGTCGCTCGTAGGAAAGATCGGTCGAAAAGGAACCCCGTTCCTCATCGGCGCCAGCTACAAGGCCATCACCAGGGCTGGTGGCACCCTGCAATTAGGCGTGGTCCCCTTCCGCACGAACTACACTGCGACTGGAACCTACAAGGTTCGCGTAAGCACAGGAGAGTAGCGCCTCCCCGGAGAGAGCCGGGTTCCGAACCACTCCCTATTCACATGGCATCGTGCATTCGAGGGCATCCTCGGTCAGGTCCAGTCCGAAAATATAAGGACCCGGAGCGGGTGGCACCAAACCGGAACGGAACATCCAGCGAAGCAGGTAAACCACGTCGCCGATATCGAGCACACCATCATCGTTTCCATCACAGGCGTCCTCGCAACTGGGCTCGAAGTCAAATTGATCCGCCAGGATCGTAGCCATGAGCACCGATATCGGATCACTGATGGTGACCCTGTTGTCGGAATTGCAATCGCCCCTCTGAAAAAGCCTGCCTGAATCGATAACCACCCCGCTATTGATTGTCCTTGCGATGAGAGACTGGTTCGCTGCTGAGTAGACATTCTGCAAAGGAACCCGGCCGCGCACATTGACGCCATCGCAGAATTCGATCGGAAGCTCGTCGCCGCAACTCACCCTGGAGTCGACCTCAAACTCAACACTGCCGACCATCAGCGGCTGCGAGGTAGGCGGCAGCGTGTCCCCCCTGAATGGAGGCAAGGTCTCAATAAGAACGGCCAGCAGCATCTCGCAACCATCGCCATCGCCGGGATCGTTGTCGCATTGAAATTCGACAAAGTCGGCTGAGATCACGGAGGTGATCGCCTCAGGCGGAATCCTGAAAGACTCCTCGATACAGTTCAACCGGCAATCATAACAGAAGACCATCGAGAAGCCCTGGAGATGGTCGTTCTGCTCAGGGCCGGGAATGCCATCCTCCGGCGAATTGTAGTAGAAGAAGACCTCCGTTCTCTGGTTAGGAAAACCTCTGACCGCCAGGGGAGAGCCGCCCTCGCCGCGCTGGTTAGAACCCACAAAGAAGGAAGCTCCTTCGACTGCGGGACCGCCCTGGGCCTGGGAAGCTGTAGCTGAGACCAGCAGAACGGCAAACAGCACCGCGGCCTGCAGGCTCAATGCATGCAACAGATGCTGAAAACAGGGCAAAAGGCCCTGGCTCGCAATTGCATTCCTCTTAGCTTCGATTCTCATCATATCCAAATGACCCAATTAGAGCCTCGGGGAGAGACCTGTTTCCGACCGGTGATAGTCCAACAATTTGCCCAAATGGTCGGAACTGAAAGGGCGCAAGGAGCCTTGGAGACCTCACTTGCTCAAACACAATACCCATTTTACAGCTTGAGTATGGAAGCGAATGGCAGCATCCCCAAAATTCACGCTAACGGTATCATATATGTTTATTCCACAAGGATTTGTGGAAATAAAAAAACCTAAAAAATGGGAAACTCCTTGCATGATTTTGAGCTTCAGATAGTTTTTTTTTGATATGGAAAGCGTACAGGAAGCAATAAAAGACGGTCAGGGAAGCGACATCCAACTTTCCTCGACAAGGCTGGCGGCGACCCTGTTCCTCCTCTCCACCGCGACAGTGCTTTTCACGCTGGCCATCTTCAAGCTGCTCAGCTTCTTCATCATGCCCTCGCTGTTCTTCGATCTGCTCTTTGTGGGTTTCCCCCTCGGCGCCTTCCTGGGAGTACGCTTCTTCAAGGTCAACCTTGAAGCCTTCAGCAAAACACTATGGGCCGTACAGATTGTGATGTTCCTGTCGGTCGCGGCGGCTCTCTCGTGCAAACATTTCGACTACCTCAGAGCTCACCTCTTTGAGGTCGATCTCTATAAGCTGCTGATCCAGATGGGCACCTTTACGGGCCTGTTCGTACCTTTCTTCTGCGCCTACGGCCTGAGCGAATACCTCGGCTACCAGGTGGGGAGAGAGCGTCTGCGCGGACGGATGCCCCTGGTCTACGGACTCTATCTATTCGGAGCCGCCTTCGCATACATCTTCATCCAGTTCTCTCTCCCCGCCCTCGGAGTCGCCCGTATTATCTGCATATCTATTTTCCTCGTAACCCTCGCCTCGACCCTCATAGCTAAACGAGGGCCGGGAAGAAAATTTCTCGTCATCGAAACGGCCGTCCTTCTCTGCGCCGCTGTGATCCCCTACAACCCGATAGAGGAAGGCTTCCTCCGCCTCTACAAGGGAGACAGCCCGCAATCCACGGCGGCTTATACCGAGAAGGGCTTCGACTTCGCCTTCCAGGAATGGGGCGACTACAGCCTCACCGAGATCATGCAAAACAAGTCGCATCAAGAAGGCGATGCCGGTCCGAAATTTACCGGGTTCTACAACGATCTCATGCAATGGGAGTTCTCACCCCAGTACGGATTTACCGAGCGGTCTCTCGGAATGCTGCCGATCAACTACGCTCCCCGGGGCGGCAGCATCGCCATCATCGGATCAGGCGGAGGGCGCCAGGTTCGCTGGGCTCGTCAGCCGGGATTCGACTTCAAGGAAATCGTCGCGTTAGAGCTCGAGCCGGCCGTACTCAAGGCTGTCCGTAGCGAACAATTGAAGGAGAAGTTTTCCAGCGTCTACGAGGGCGAGGGAGTCAACCCCATCCGGCATGAAGCGAGGGGGTTCATGGAAAACTCGGACCGGAAATTCGATCTGATCTACCTGCCGAGCGTAGGCGGCTATCCCCAGATGATGCTGGAGCCGGGCAATATGATCCGCACCGTTGATGCCTACGTCACGTTGCGCGACCGTCTCAGCGAAAAAGGGCTCCTTGCAATCTGGTATCCCACCGGACTTGATCCCGAGGGTATCCTGACCGACCAGTACGTGCAGACCCTGCGCAGCGACAGGGTCAACCTTGTCGTCAAGGCCTACTTCAACTCGCAGGAATTCCTCATCCTGGCGGGCCGTAACAGCGATGCGCCGTTCCTTGACCTCGATGAGGTCGACAAGTTCCTCCTGGCTGCGGATGACGGGATCAGGCTTCCTCCGAATCCATCGGCACGATGCGGCCCCTACACCGTCATCGACGAGGAAGGCTTCTCCGCCATCAGCGACGACCAGCCTTTCCTGGCGGGAAACGTAAGCCATATTTTTTCATTAGCGCAGGTCAGCAAGCTCTTCGCGATAACAGCCGGCCTGTTGTGCTGCATTGGAGTCATCCTTGTCCTCGCCCTGCGAAAACGAGGCGACCCGAAAATCGAAGGACGCAGCTACCTGCAGGTCATCCTGATCAGCTTCCTCATTGGAGCCAACTTCCTCATCCTGGAGCACTACCTCATCCTCGCGCTCTTCAAAAAACTCTATGTCTTTCACGACGCGCTGGTCCTGGGAGCCATCAGCTTCCTCATTCTCTCCGGACTCGGCAGCATCTTCAGCTCGATTCGCCTTCTGCCCATCTTTCAATTAATCGGCTCGATCTTCTGTGTCCTGCTGCTCTTCCTTCAACCAGAGCTGTCGCCGACCACCACCATCCTCCTGCTCGCGCCTGTCGCCTTTGTAACGGGAAGCTATTTCCCCGTACTCTTTGAACAGGCAGCTCACAATCCCCTGGCCGTCTTTGCCATGGACGCGGTAGGTGCAGGGCTTGGATCGATGACGGCGTTCTTCCTCCCGATCGCATTCGGTTTCGATACTTTCTTCCCCGTAGCGGCTGGAGTCTTCGTCCTTACGAGTATCTGTACCTACCTCTTCTTCAGGCCATCCGGCGGGAGCGAGACAGGAGACGCGGCCCCTTCAGAAGAACCTGGCAATGGCCCCGACCCTGATGGCGGAAAGGAGGCTCAGGCATGAATGAAAAACGGCGAGCTTCGCCCATGCGTCCGGCAGCTCTCGGGCTGACAACGCTCCTTTTCTTCGTCCCGGCCTGCAGCGAAAAACCACAGGAAGATTTCTCCCTTCCATCCAAGGAGAACCTCTACGAATACTCCATCGCCGTCGCCAGGCGCGCGCGGTCCCTGGTCCCGCGGGAGAGAGAGCGGGCGCTGTTCAACATTGGTTCGGTCCACGAACGCTTTGGAATGAACGAGAAGGCCGTGGCGCTCTTCCGTGAAGGACTCAAGGTCAACCCGGTCACGGTCGACGCCTATTTGTCACTTGCCGAGATCTACTCACTGACGAACCGAGGCTCCGAAGCGATCAAGGCCTGCCACATGGCCCTGAGATACGACCCGGCGGCAAAGGGCGCCTGGACTCGCATTGGACAGGTACTCGCGCATATGCAGAGACATGAAGAAGCCATCGAGGCCTTTCGAACTGAAATTCGCCACAAAACCAGCGATGCCTGGACCCATGCCAATCTCGGGATCTCCTGCAAAGCCCTGGAGCTCTGGAAAGAGGCCGCCGCCGCCTACCGCGCCGCGATCGAGCTGGAGCCCGACAGGAGCGAGGCGCTCTATGGCCTCGCGGAAGCTCTGCGTCGACTGGACAAGGGCGAACAGGCGAACTCCTACCTGGAGCGCTGGAAAGCAGTCAAGAAAGACCAGGAGCGGAAAGATCTCGCCAACCGTAAAAATGCTGACAACAGCGACCGGCAGCGGAAAGATGCGGCGCTCACCTGGCTGGATGCCGCCGAGCTGTTTACGCAAGAACACAATCGTGCCGTAAACAATAGCCAGCGCCAGGCGAGATTCCTCAACCTCGCAGGGGATGCGGTCGAGGAGACCCTGCAATTGGACCCGGCAAACCGCACGGCGCATATCAAGCGAATGGATATCGTCTCCAGATCCGGGACTGCAGCCGAGTTGATCACCGCGACCAGCCAGGCGGCCAGCTCAATGCCAGACGATCCTTTCTTCTCCCTGAAACTGGCCGAGGCTCATCTCAGGGCGCTGACGTCTGGAAAAGGCAATCCGAGCATTCATGCCGTCGCCGCGCAGAAGGCCGTCAGGAAAACCCTCACGCTGTCACCAGAACACGCTGAGGCCAATGGACTACTGGCTGAAATCCTCATCAACTTTGGCGCCAAGGACGCCAGCACCCTGCGGGAAGTTCTCACGTACGCGAAAAACGCGGTCAACTACAGCAAAATTCCAAATGCCACCGCGTACAATCTGCTGGCGAGAACCTACTTCGAAGCGGGACTTCTTGAAGAGGCCAGGGAAACCCTGGAAGAAGGTATTCGAAGGCTGCCGGCACAAGACAGGGTCGGCAGGGAAGACCTGCAGAAAAAATTGGCCCAATTGAAGCAGAGACTACCCGGAAATAATTAGCGGATCCCGCACCTCCATGCTGACAGAAAACCGACCTCCACAATCCGGCTGCGTCCGGACCTTCAAGGCCTCCCTGGCTGTGCTGCTGCTGCTCTTGACAACAGGCTGCAAGGAAGAAGTCAACAAGGTCAGGCCTGTCGTCCGCGGCAAGGACGCCTCCTCGGCCCGGTTCATCGAGAAATCCGCGGCGGCCGGAATCACCTTCCAGCACACTGACGGAAGTACAGGCGAATACTACATCGTCGAGACCCTGGCCTCAGGAGTGGGACTCATCGACTTCAACAATGACGGACACCTCGACATCTACTTCCTCAACGGCTGCCCTCTGCCCCCACCTGAAGACCTGGCATCCTGCCCTCCCAACGCGCTCTACCGCAATCGGGGGGACGGGACCTTCGAGGACGTAACCAGGCAGAAAGGCCTTGAGGCCCGGGGGTTTTCCATCGGCTGCGGAGCGGGTGATTATGACTCTGATGGAGACCTTGACGTCTATGTCGCGGGCTTCGGGGGAAACCATCTCTACCGCAACAACGGCGCAAAAGAAGGCTTCTCCTTTACGGAGGTGACCTCCGAGGCCGGAGTCGATGACACGCGCTTCAGCGCCGGCGCCTGCTTTCTCGACTATGACCGGGATGGACACCTCGATCTCTACGTCAGCAATTACTGCGAGGTCGACTTCGTCTCGAGCAAGCCCTGCTTCAACAACAACGCTCCCGGCTATTGCGCCCCCGGACAGTACACACCGGTACACGACTCCCTGTTCAGAAACAACGGCGACGGCACATTTGAAGATGTCAGCAAGCGCTCCGGCATAGCCCGTGACCCGGAGCCCGGGCCCAAGTGGGGAATGGGCATCGCCGTCTGCGACTTCAACAACGATGGCTGGCCGGACATCTACCTGGCCAACGATGTCAGCGACAACTTTCTCTTCGAAAACCAGAAAGACGGAACCTTCAAGAACATCGCCACGGAGGCGATGGCCGCGGTCGGACTCGATGGAGCCGAGCAGGGAAGCATGGGGGTCGATGCGGGCGACTTCGATGGAGATGGGAGCTTCGACCTGATCGTCACCAACTACCACAAACAGCTGAACGCTCTCTACCACAACGAGGGTAAGTTCGGTTTCTCCGATCAGGCGCTGAGCCGAGGCCTGGGAGATTCAACCTTGCCAATGGTCGGCTGGGGAACTCGGCTGCTTGATTACGACAATGATGGACAACTGGATCTGTTTATCGCCAACGGTCACCTCGAGGACCAGATCGACAGATACGACCAATCCTCTGAATATCGCCAGCGGAACCAGCTCTATCGAGGAGAGAACAAGAGGTTCACCGAGATCACCAACGGCGGCGGAAGCGGCCTGAGGGAGAAACTCTCCAGTCGCGGCGCCGCCTTCGGAGACATCGACAACGATGGGGACATCGACATAGTCATCTGCAATTCCCGTGAGCGCCCCTCTCTTCTCATTAACGAGACGCCGAATAAAAACACCTGGCTTTCACTGAAACTCAAGGGAAAGAAAGACCCCTACGCGCTGGGAGCCCGGGCGAGCGTCACCGCGGCTGGCCGAACCCAGGTGGCCGAGGTGCGAAGCGGGGGCAGCTACGTCTGCCAGAACGATCTCAGGCTTCACTTTGGCCTGGCAGGCTCAAAGAAGGCTGAAAAGATCATCATTCGCTGGCCCGGAGGAAACTCATCCACTTTTGAAAATCTCGAGGCGAATAGAGAGCATCTGCTTGAAGAATGATGGATTCCGCCAGCAACCACAACCGCTCTAAGGCCACTATATGTAATACTTTAGGGGAAACATCCATCGCGACTCTGCTCTTTGGTTTATTCCTCCTGATCGCAGGCGCCACGCTGCTCATAATGGCCCTCTCAACTGGCCGTCATCAGGCCGCAAATAAGACTCCAACGGATCAAATCGACTCTGCTGGAGATCGATAACTACTCAATCCAGTTCATCTAAACTGGGTTGGTTAGCGTGAACCCACCTCCTTCTCCCCCGGCTCTTTCAGCTTTTCGGTGGCATAACCCAGGCCCTCCGGCTACCTGAAAAAACTATTAGTCATTACAAAATAATACTTTACGGAAAACAGACTACTTTTAGAGAGAAAGTAGGGCTGCCGCTCAGTCCCCATTGACAAAGACAGACGAATCCTACTCCCCCATCTATATCCTCAGGATTCACCCCATTCGTTAATGGGGCTACATATTTACTTCACAGAACCATTGCCAGGCAACCCTGCCTCGAACCCAACAAACCCGATGCCTCCATCCTCAACCCTGAAACAAGCCATCCTCATCGGCTGAAAACCCTGTAATAAAGTGCTTTTTCAGCGAATCGAGTGTTGATATACTCAGGAGCGTGTAGCGGCAGTAATTGCCGGTACGTTTGGGTACGAAAGGAAAAATTTACTGTCTGCGCTGTCTGTCTCATCAGACAGCGGTGATTTAGTAGGGTCGTATTTGGAACAGATCTGGAACAGATGCGGCTGTAGTGATTACAGCCGACTCCATCTGTCCGGGTTGTGAGTTCCTGAATACATTCATCAAACAAATCGGTTTATTACCCCTAATTGGAGGTTACACAATTATGTGTAAGAGAATTTATGCGTTGCTTGGAGTCTTAGGGCTTCTGGCGCTGTTGATTTCAACTCCCGTCCATGCCCAGCACAATCCCGGCGGCTGGGTCAGAGCCAGTGCCTGGAACATGCTG